>JAFNRY010000007.1 GCA_017385345.1 Kiritimatiellia bacterium | reverse complement strand
GAGGAATCTATTCGCGCCGCAGTTGCTTCGCTGAATGCGACTCTACCGGTCTATCAGAGAATAAAGAAAGTCGTCGCCAGGACGGAGCCGTTCCCGCGTACGGCGTCCGGCAAGATTAAACTCGGATGAGGCAGCCGGATGAGGCCGCGCTACAAGAGAAAACTCAGAAAACTGCGCCTGCCGCTCGAATGGTTCGGCATAGCTTTGGCTTTTCTGTCCTTTTCTTTCCTCACCAGGCGCGGACTGCTCCGCGCCTGCGACTTCGTTTCGGCGATCATGTATTTCTTCGACAGGCGGGGCAGATCGTACGCGATGGAGAATCTATGCATCATGTACGGACGTGTGCCGCGCGGAGCGGAGTTGATCGTCAGGCGCAGCTACCGCAACATGGCAAGAACGGTAGGGTATGCATTCTGGACCTGTTTCCGGGCGCGCCGCCGCGCGGCTTCTGCGGGTCTGATGGACAAGACGGCCAAAGATTTTCTCGCGCGGTACAGGCAGGCGGTCACCGTGTCGGGGCATATCGGCTGCTGGGAGATCCTCTCGCAACTGGCGTATTTGGAAGGCCATTCGATGATGTCTGTTGCGAAGGATATAGGGTCGAAGGGGATGACGCGCCTGCTGATGCGTGCGCGCAGGTCGATAGGACAGGAGATCGTGCATGCGGACGGGGCGTTCCGGCGGCTATTCGCCGGCATAAAGGAAGGGCGGTCGCTCGGGCTTCTCGTAGATCAGCCCGTGGATCCGCGCGATGGCGGGATGTGGGTTCGCTTTTTCGGGCGGCCGGTTCCGGTCTCGGCGGCTCCGGCGTTTTTCGCGGCTAAAGGGCGGCTCCCGGTGCTCGTCGCCTGGTCGCGTACGCTGAAAGATGGACGCTGGCGCTGTGAGCTGATCGAAGCGTATGGGCCGGACGAAGCGAAGGATGTATGGCGGACGACCCAGCGGTGTCTGGGTGCGCTCGAGCGCGTCATACGCCGCCATCCATCCTGCTGGGTTCTCAACTACCGCTATTTTCGCAAGCGTTTCACGCCGGCCGATTTCACGAAGCTCAAAGAGCGCGAAGCCGCCGCCGCAGGGGTTTTGATATAATCGAAGCGTCATGAAAAGCTTCTTTAGCGGAGTGAGGCGCCATATAGGCAGTCTCGACGCGTCGCATCTGCGCGAGCAGTATTCGCGGCTCGCGGAAGAGGCAGATTCCCTCGAGACCCTCTTCGAAACCATGGCGGACGGCATCGTGGTGCTCGACGGAACGGGTGCCGTGGTGAAGAGCAATGCCGCCGCGAAGGAACTGCTCGGAATGGATCCGGCGACCGCGCTGCGCGGCTGGCAGGCGCCGGCGGCGGGCGCCGCCGCGAAACGCGAAATCGAAATCACCTACCCGGAAAAACGGACGCTCGAAATCAGAACGGTTCCGCTGCGCGAAAGGACGCTGCTCTATCTGCGCGACGTCACGGCGGAGCGTGAGAGGACGCGTGAAGAGCTGCAGGAGGGCGCGACGAAGGCGGTACGGGATCTGGCCGCTGCCGTCGCCCACGAAATAGGCAATCCGCTGAACGCCATTTCGCTCAATCTGCAGCTCGCCAGACGCGCCGGCGCCGCTGTCGAGGAGATAGACGAGTGCCTGCGCCAGACAAGGCGGCTTTCCGGCATTCTCGACAGCTTTCTCGCCGTCATGCGTCCTTCGCGCCCGAATCTGGCGCCGGGATCGCTCGCCGACCCCGTAAAGAATTGCATCGCCTCCATGAAGCCGCTTTTTGAGGAGCGCGGTATAGCTCTCACGCTCGATTTGCCGGGGGCGCTTCCGGCCGTCGCCATAGATTCCCAGAAGATGGAGCAAGTGTTTTTCAATCTTTTCAAAAACGCGCTCGAAGCGGTAAAGGACGGCGGCAGGATCGACATATCCATAACTTCGGACGACAACGACGCCGTTGCGAGAGTTGCGGACAACGGAATCGGTATGGATGCGACGGAGGTTTCCCGCCTGTTCGAGCCGTACCGCACTTCAAAAACGCGCGGCACCGGTCTGGGACTCATGGTGTGCTCGCGCATTGTGCGCGACCACGGAGGTTCCATTTCGGTCATGTCGCGCAAGGGCGAAGGGACGGTGTTCACTATCCGTCTGCCGCGCATAGAGCGGCGTATCAGGGAGCTTGGCGAGACCGGCGGACGCAAGGAGGGAGAGGCATGAGTTTCTCAAGGCTTGTCATCGCGACCGCGGTCGCTACCGTGTTTGTGGTTTGCGCGCGCGGAGAGGCGCGCGGGTCGGATAAGAGGCTGCCGGTCTCGCCGGAGGAGGCGGCCGGCGCGGTCGAACGCTGGCTGGGCCGCAGGCACGAGAGGGGCGCGAAGTTTAAATGCAGGCTCGGCGCGAGGCCCCGCAAAGTGGAAACCTTCAAAGGCGAGGCCGACAAAGGCGAGTTCCACATCGTTACGTTGGATGACGGCGGTTTC
>JAFNRY010000109.1 GCA_017385345.1 Kiritimatiellia bacterium | reverse complement strand
TTGGCCGATTTGAAAAGCGTTCTCGCCTATTTTGCGAGGGAAATGATGGGCGAAGGCGTGACCGTAAGGTTCCGCCCCCACTTCTTCCCTTTCACCGAGCCGTCGGTCGAGGTCGATTTCACCTGCCATGTGTGCAAAGGCAAGGGATGCGCGACGTGCAAGGGATCCGGATGGATCGAAGTGGCCGGCGCGGGGATGGTCGATCCGCGCGTATTCCGCCATGTAGGTTACGATCCGGAGAAAGTGTCCGGCTACGCTTTCGGATTTGGCGTCGAACGGATAGCCATGATCAAGTACGGCATAGCCGACATACGCTGGCTGTATGAAAACGATGTGCGGTTTCTCGCGCAGAGCGCTGGGTGACCGATCTGAAGCCAACAAACCAGAGAATCCAAAGGAGAAAACGGAATGAACATAATCAAGTGGGTGTGCCCGGTTTGCGGATACGTGCATGAAGGTCCGGAAGCCCCGGAGAAGTGCCCGCAGTGCGGAGTCCCCGGCGCCAAGTTCCTCAAGCAGGAATCGGCTCCCGGTTCGCTTTCCTTCGCGTGCGAGCACCATGTCGGCGACGGCATCGTTGACGACGCGGAAGTGACGCAGGGCCTGAAGGATCATTTCAACGGCGAATGCACCGAAGTCGGAATGTATCTCGCGATGTCGCGCCAGGCGGATCGCGAAGGCTATCCTGAAGTGGCCGAGGCGTACAAGCGCATCGCTTTCGAGGAGGCCGAACACGCCGCCAAGTTCGCCGAACTGCTTGGCAAGACGATAGATATCGTCACCGATTCGACCGAAACGAATCTTCGCCGCCGCATGGAGGCGGAAAGCGGAGCGACCGCCGGCAAGCTTGCCATCGCCAAGCGCGCCAAGGAGCTCGGCTACGATGCCATCCACGACACCGTGCACGAAATGGCGAAGGACGAAGCCCGCCACGGCAAGGCGTTCCAGGGTCTGCTCAAGCGCTATTTCAAGGGTTGAACCCGCCCGGCCTCGCAACCCGGCGTCCGGTCATTGTCGGGCGTCGAGGGCGCGGGCCTGTATGATCGAAGCATCGGCCACGGCCTGGAAAAGGCTGTGGCCGTTTGCGTCCATCGCCACCACTCCGGGAAAGTCCTCGACTTCGAAATGCCAGCAGGCCTCGGCGCTGCCGAACTCGTCGAGGAAATCCACACCGGCCACGCGTTTTACGGCCGCCGCGTATATCGCGGCCGCGCCGCCGACGGCCTGCACGTAGATGCAGCCGCGCTTTTTCATGGCCGCAAGCGTCGCGGCGTCCATTCCGCCTTTTCCGATGATTACGCGAACTCCGCTTGCTTCGATGAACGCCGGTTCGTATGGGTTTTCGCGCGAAGAGGTGGTGGGGCCCGCCGCTGCGACGCGCCAGCCGTCGCTGTCGCGGATTGTGACGGGGCCGCAGTGGTACAGCGCCCCGCCCGTGAAATCGACAGGAAGGCTGCCGCCGTCCGCGAACCACTTGTGGAATCTGTCGCGGCCGGTGTGGATTATTCCGGAAATGGATACTGCGTCGCCGGCGCGAAGCGAGCGAACGGTCCGTTCGTCAACCGGGAGTACGAGTTTTTTCGTCTGCTTCACAGTAGAATCGTCCTTCTTCTGCAGGCCCAGCACATATATGCCACGGTAACGAAGAAACTTGCGGGCACGCGCGGCGCGGCTGCGATTTTGGCGCCGAGAAGGGTGGTGTTTCCTCCCAATCCCATTGGGCCGATCCCGAGGCTGTTGGCTTCCTCGACAATGGTTCTTTCGAGCCTGGCAAGCGTTTTGTCCGGAGAGCGGTCGGACAGGGGGCGCAATAGCTGGCGCTTTGCCGTTGCGAATCCAGCCGCCCTGTCGCCGCCGATGCAGACGCCGAGAATGCCGGGCGCGCATCCGCACCCTTGCGCTTTCACGACGGCGTCTATTATGCATCTCCTGACTCCTTCCATGTCGCGCCCGGCGCCCAGTGCCGCATCCGGCAGCGAATACTGGCGGGACATGTTTTCCGAGCCTCCGCCCTTCATTAAGAGAGTGACGGACGGTCGCGAGTTCGTCGGCGCATCCACATAGTGGA
>JAFNRY010000108.1 GCA_017385345.1 Kiritimatiellia bacterium | reverse complement strand
GGCTATGCGCTTCGCGAGTTCCGAACCTCCGTGGAGCGCAGCCCTCTGCCTCGCCTTGGAAATGCCGAAAAGCGTCGTGAACAGAAGCCTCGCGCCGTCGGCAACGCGCGACTTCTCGGCGTCCGGCGCGCCGAGGAAAGACTCCTTGGCGATCTTTGAGACATGCAAAAGCACTTCACGCTCGCGCCCGGGATCGCTGACCCCGGCCCCGGTGGCGCGCTTCGCGGCCGCTATCTCGTCCGACAGCGCCATGCGCTTCGCGTACAACGACGCGAGCTCGCCGTCGATCCTGTCTATTTCGGCGCGGGCGGTTCCAAGATCCATCATTTGACCACCTCTCTGATGCGGCGAATGCGTTCCATCGTGCCTGAGAACATCTCCGGCGTCTGGCTTTGCACGCCGTCGCATTTCGCGTGCGGCGGATCGTTGTGGACCTCGATTATGAGACCGTCCGCCCCAATCGCCGTCGCCGCCACCGCGACGGAATCGACCATGTACGCATAGCCGGTGGCATGCGAAGGATCGACGACGACCGGCAGATGGGACAGCCTGTGCAACATCGTCACGACGCCGAGATCCAGCGTATTGCGCAGCGCCGTCTCGAACGTCCTGATTCCGCGTTCGCAAAGTATGACGTTCGGATTGCCCGAGGCCATGATATATTCCGCACTCATCAAAAGCTCCTGGAGCGTGGCGGACATGCCGCGCTTCAGGAGGACCGGCTTCTTCGTATGGGAGCCAACCTCTTTGAGGAGATTGAAGTTCTGCATGTTCCTCGCACCGATCTGGATCACATCGACGTCGTCGAAATAGTCGAAATCTTTGAAATCCATCAGTTCGGAAACGATCGGCAGCCCCGTCTCGCGTTTGGCGACGGAAAGGATTCTCAGGCCTTCTTTTCCGAGACCCTGGAAGGCGTAAGGGGAAGTGCGAGGCTTGAAAGCTCCGCCGCGCAGCATGGACGCGCCCGCCGCCTTCACGGCCCGGGCGATGCCGACCGTCTGTTCTTCGCTTTCGACGCTGCAAGGCCCGGCTATCACGCCGAACCCGCCCGCACCGATTTTCACGCCGGAGCAATCGACGGCGGTGTCTTCGGGATGGAACTTCCTGTTCGCCGCCTTGTACGGCTCCTGGATGCGCTGGACGGATTCGACGACGTCGAGCGCCTCGATGAGGCCGAGGTCTATGTGCGCGACGTCGCCGACGCAGCCGATGACGGTCTGCATCGAACCTTTGGAAACGTGCGGATCGATGTTTTTGGAAACGAGGAGCGATTTCAGGTTTTCGACCTGCGATTCGCTCGCGCCCTTCTTCACTATTATTATCATGATGTTCTCTTTCGGCGGCCCGGGGCCGCGTTGCATTGACCAGAATCAAATCCTTCTCGGCGTCTCGATGCCGAGCATGTGCAGCCCCTTAGCGAGCATGTCGCCAAACAGTCCGCAAAGACGCAGGCGCGAGAGGCGCGTCGTTCCCTCACTCTTCAGGACAGGCGTGTTCTGGTAGAACGCGGAATAGGCCTGGGAGGTCTGGAACAGCCACTCGGCGAGGACGTACGGCTTGTAGGCGGCGGCGGCTCTGGCCACCGCGCCGGGGAACTCGAGCAGGGCAAGCGCGAGACGCCTCTCGTGCACGGTGCGCGGCGCGAACGGCGCCGGCGCGGAGCCGTCGCACCCCGCCTTGTCCATGAGCGAGCAAACGCGCGCGTACGCATACTGGAGGTACGGGCCGGAATTGCCCTCGAGCGCGAGCGCCTTGTCCCAGTCGAAATCGATGGCCGTGGCCGGATCGTGCGAGAGGTCCGCGTATTTCACCGCGCCATAGCCGATCTCTTCGGCGAGTCTTTCGTCCCCGCCGCGCTCCTTCACGATTTCGAACGCGCGCCGGCGCGCCTCGGAGAGAAGATCGTCGAGACGGACGAGATTCCCTTCGCGCGTCGATATCGCCTTGCCCTGGTAACTCATCAAACCGAACGGAACGTGCACCAGCGTCGTCTTGACGCCCGTCTTGGCGCATATGGCAAAAAACTGCGCGAAATGCAGCTTCTGCCTGTCGTCGGTCACGTAGATTATCTTTTCAGGCGCGTATTCGGCGACGCGGCTTTCGACGCACGCCAGGTCGCTGGTGGTGTAGTTGTAGCCGCCGTCGGACTTGCGCACTATGGCGACTCCGAGATTCTCGGATGAGAGATCGACGACTAACGCGCCTTCGGATTCCTTCGCAAGCCCCGCCGACACGAGCCGTTCCACCACGCCGGGCATCGCCGCGTTGTAATAGGATTCGCCGCGGTACGTGTCGAACTTGATTCCGAGCCTCGCGTACATCCGCTCGAACTCGCCGATGGATATGTCGATGAACCGCCGCCACAGCGCGAGATTCTCCGGATCGCCCTGCTGAAGCTTCACCAGTTCGGCGCGGCACGCATCCTTCCAGACGCCGTCCTCCTCCTTGGCCTTGGCCGCGGAAAGTACGTAGCACTTCTCGAGCGTCGCCACGGTCAGACGGTCGCGCTCCTCCTGCGTCAGGCAGTCGCGGTACCCCTTTATAAGGATTCCGAACTGCGTGCCCCAGTCGCCGAGATGGTTGTCGGCCACCACTTCGTAGCCTATGGCGCGGTATATGCGGTCGATGGCGTTGCCTATGACAGTCGAGCGTATGTGGCCGATGTGCATCTGCTTGGCGGCATTGGGCGACGAATAGTCAATAACCACCTTCCTGCCAGCGCCGGTCTGCTTCACGCCGAGCGACGGCGAGGCGGAGATGCGCGCAAGGGCGCCGTCGAGCCAGGCGTCGTTCACCGTTAGATTGAGAAAGCCAGGCCCCGCGACCTCTACTTTTGAAAACGCGGCGCGGTCGAGCGCCGCCGCGACCTTCTCCGCGGCCTCGCGCGGCTTCATTCCGGCCTTCTTGGACAGCCTGAGCGCGTCGTTGCACTGGTAGTCGCCGAACTTCGGATCGGTGGCGGGCAGCGCGCGCACGCCACCGGTCTCTATTCCGGGAAACGCCTTCGCAAACGCTTCCGCCAATATTCCATCGAGTGTCATATCTTTTCTATTTCGTCGGGCGCTATGCTTACCTCCACCGCAGCGCCCAGTATTTCCACGTTGAGGCATATGCTCGTACGCCCCTCCGAATATTTCACCACGCCCTCCGTACCGCGCATGGGACCGGACACCACACGCACCATCTCGCCCTCGTGGAAGGTCTGCGAAAGCGCCTTCAACTGCGTCGTGTTTTTAGAGACGCGAGCCACCTGCCGCAGTTGGTGGATCATTTCCCGCGCGCGCGTCACGCGAATCGTCTTGATTACCAGATTCGTCTGCAGCATCTTGTAGCGATCGTCCGGATCGAGCCGCGAAAATACGTAACCGGGGAACAGCGGAAGCTGGCGGCGCACCTTTCGCCTCTGCACCCGCGTCACCTTCGTGTACAAAGGCAGATGCCGCCAGCAGCCGTATTCGACGAGATACCTTACGGTCTTCTTCTCCGCGCGCGGCTTCACCTGCAACACATACCACTCCCTGCCCATTTCCGTGTATTCTACCAAATCATAGCCGACATTGGCAGTCACACCCGCGTTAGAAAAGTGCAATATACGCAACAAACTTTATTTGCGCCAGAGTTTCGCAAGAAGTTTAGTAGTGTATAGCGGATTGCGGCATTCTGGCTCAATATCGTCCCTTTCTTTTATCT
>JAFNRY010000107.1 GCA_017385345.1 Kiritimatiellia bacterium | reverse complement strand
GGGCGGATTGCGGTCGAATCCGCTCGCATCGAGCCAGTCGCGCACGTACTGCTTGTCCAGCGACGGAGGGTTGGCCCCCGGCCTGTAGCTTTCCTTCGGCCAGAAGCGCGAACTGTCCGGCGTCAGCACCTCGTCGGCAAGAATAAGCGAACCAGAACCGTCCCTGCCGAATTCGAACTTGGTGTCGGCTATGATGATTCCATGCTTTTCCGCATAATCCGCCGCCCTTCCGTACAAATCCTTCGTCGCGCGCTCGAGCTCCCGGGCCGCCGCCGCGCCCACGAGTAGCGCCGTCTCCTGCGCCGTTATGGCTTCGTCGTGCCCGCCGATCGCGGCCTTCGTCGTCGGCGTGAAAAGGATGTCGTCGAGCTTCGACGCGTTGACGTAGCCTTCGCGCAGGGGAATGCCGTTCACGCTGCGCGACTTCTGGTACTCTTTCCATCCCGAGCCTGTCAAATACCCTCGCGCGATGCATTCGACCGGAAGCATGTCGATCTTCTCCACCAGCATGGAGCGCCCGCGCAAATGTTCGCGATACGGCGACAACGCTTCGGGATATTCGTCCGGATCCGCCGTGACGAGATGGTTCTTGACGCCGAGAAAATCCATCCAGAACAGCGAAAGCCTGTTCAAGACCTTGCCTTTGTCCGGCACGCCGCACGGCAGGATTACGTCGAACGCGCTGATGCGGTCGGTCACCACCATGAGAAGCCTGTCGCCGAGATCGAACACGTCCCTGACCTTGCCGCTCTTGCAGGGAATGCCCGGCATCGAACATTCCAGCAACGCTCCGTTTTTGTCGTATGTCATTTTGTTTTTTCCTTTCTCAATCGGCCGCCCGGGCGCCGGTTTCGCGTCCGTCGCCTTCCCCTCCGCCGGCGAGCGCCTCGAGGGCTTCGACCGTCCGCTCCGGGACGGCGAAGACCGTGCCCGAAGCGCCAACCGTGGCGTATCTGCATCCCTGCCCGTCCCTGGAGCCGAACAGAACGTACTTCCTTGCAACGCCTTCGCCCTTGAAATCGATGTCGAGCGCAAAAATCGGATCGTCGAGCCCGAAACGCTTCATTTCTTCGGCGTCGGCCTTGAGTCTTGCGACTCGGGCCGCCATCAATGGCGACAGAAGAGACGTTTCGGGCAAAGCCTCGACAACGACCCTGCGTGCTGTTTTGTCCATTCTTGCAACAAGCCTGCGCACATCCCCGGCGGATACCGACAGCACCTCCTTCGAACGAAGATCCTCCGGGCGCAGACTGCCGAAGACGGCTTCCCGCGCGACCTCCACCGGCTCGATGCCCGCTCCAGGCGAAACCCGCACGCCGTTCCCCGCCGCATCCTGCGTCTTCAACGCCGCGATATTGGCCGCCACAAGTTCCGCGATTTCCCTGTCGGCGGGCGCTTCCACCGGCGAAACCAGTCTCCATCCACCGTCGGCATCCTTCACGGCGGAGCAATCGCAACCTCCGCCGGAAACGGCAAACCGGACAATCGAAGAGTACGGAACCGGAAAGAGTCTCTCGTCCGAAAACGCCGCGGATTCGAGCGCCGTCTTCGCCGACATGGGAGCCACGGCGATCGCCGAATCATGCTGCGCGAGACAGAATACGCGCCCAGGGGCGGCCTCCTTGCCGAACACCAGGCGAATCTCTGGACCGGAACGCTTGCGCAACACGACCGACACCGCGCTGTCGGCGTCGAGACCATAGCCGGCAAGCAGGGACGGGGTCGCGGACGCCGGCTCGCCGGACGCGCCCGCCGGCCACACGAAGGAATCCGCTTTCAAGCCGCATACGGCCGCAAGGACGCTTTCCGCGGCGACCGATGCGGCCGGCGAACCCTGCGCGCTCTGCGTTCCGGCGTCAATCCTCTTCCACATGCCGCCTTCGCGCCGCAGACGCATGAACGCCCCTTTCCCGAGCTTCATGTCGAACGAGTCGATCTCCCCGGGTTCCGCCTGGCAGAGATTCCTGTCCCGAAAATCCACGGGCGCGAGATCCGCAGCCGCCTTCACCGTCGACGGCAAAATATACACGCAATCTTCGCCGGCGACACTCGCGAACACCCCGTCCGCCCCGGGCAAGGACGAACCGAAACGCACGACCCGCTCTCCACCGCCGGACTGCGTCGCGACGATCTCGAGAGCGGAGCGGTCGAGTCCGTAATCGGCCTTGGACCGGCCGAATTCGGCAAGCTCCGCATCGCTGTAAACCGCGGACGGGCGTGTAAACGCGAGAGCATCGACAAGACGCATGGCGGTCTCCGCGTCGGCGGCCGAGTTGAATGGGCTTTCCACGCGCCAGGAGCGGCCGTCGCTGGAAAGCGCCGTCCTGTCCGCACCGCGGCGTACCTCGATGGACATCGGCCTGCCCGGCTGGAAGCGCACGAGAGGCTCCGCCCAAAAACCGTCGTGGCGTCCCGCAGGCGCGGCGTCGCGCGTCCAGAAATGCATGGCCGAGGCCAGCGCGATTCCGGCCGAAAGAAGCGCGATCGTCTTGGCGTCGCCCGTCATCTGCGCCTCCTTGCGGCCACCGCCGCCGAAAACAGGACGAATACCGAGAGAGGGAGCGAAACGGCGGTGTTAAGAAGGAAAAAGCCGCGGTCTTTGCTTTTCATCCCGGTAGCGAATCCCGGTCCGGGAGAATGCGCTCCCGGCGAAGTTTCACGGCCGGAAAGATACCTGACCGCGTCCATGAAAAGATTCCTGTTCGCGTTGGCGCGCTTGAGCAGAGGCGCGTTCGCCGCGAACAACATATCGCCAAAGGCGATTATGCGAGTCGGTCTCACGGCGAGATCGGAACCGGAGGCGCCGCGTTCCGACGAAGCCGCGTAGCATTCGCCGCCTTCCGCCACGAGCCTCGTAAAGCGGCGCCTGTCCGCGCCCGCGGCGTCGTCTCCGTCGCCTGCGAGCGACCGGGAAAACACGGCCGGCGAATCGAACACGGCCTGGACGCCCGCAAAAGCCGCGGTTGCGGGGTGGCGAGGATTGAACCACGTGGCGACGACTTCCCCGGCGGATGCAGGTCTGGAAACGGCGATCCCCCACTGGAAAAGAAGCGGCGCAAGCATGTCGTCCCCGCCCGGACCAGAGAGAGAAAGAAGTCTGCCGCCTTCTCCACCGAGGCCCTCGAGATACGCCTCGAGCCGCGAAATCTCGGCCTCGGAGAATCCCGTCCGCGGCCCGGCGGCCACGATCAGGGCGCAATCTCCCGGCACCGCGTCCGTCTTCGCGAAGTCGAGAGTTTTGCAGGTATAGCCGTCTATCGCGAGATCACGCGCGATATCGCTCATGCCTGCGGGACCGTAATCTTCGAACGATAGCTCTCCGTGTCCGGTCGTCCAGTATATTACGCGCCTGCGGAACGGCAGCGCCGCGCGTTCGACAGCGGCCGCAAACTCCCTTTCGCCGAAACCGTCGCCCGCGAGTATGAAACCTGCCACGCGGCCGTCGCGCTCGAGAACCACCGAACGGGCCGGCGCGCCCGCCGCGGCGAGCCTGCGCGCCTCGCCGATGTCGAGCACCGGATCCACATGCCTGACGGCGAACCTCGCGCCAGACGATTCGGCGGCCTCCCTTTCTATAGATCTCAAAAAATGCGCCGTCTCCCGGAAACGGGGATCTTTGGACGACATGAACGCGACGGCGGAGATGTCGCCGCGCGCCTCCGCGAGAATGCCGCGAGTCTTCGGCGAGAAACGGGCCCCCTCTCTGCCGGCACACGGGATGTCGAACGTGACGTCCATGCGCAGGGCGAGAGACAGGCAAAGCCCCGCGAACACCGCGGCGAGCAGGATCGAAAGATTCGCCGCGAACCTCCCCCCTTTCTGCCGGCGGCCTGCCAGCCGCAAAAGCTCTATCCTCTTCACGCACGCAAACAAGGCGAAAGCCGCAAGTATGGCATATGCAAGAACGGCTCCGGCCGGAACGACTCCCGAAGCGATGTCGAACACATGCGCGTCGCACGGGAATTCGCCGAATACGCGGCGCACCGGGAGCAATTTCGCCGAAAGCGCGAACCACACGGCCCGGGGAACCGCGCAGACAAAGGCGATCGCGGCGGCGGCGGCCCCGGCGGCGTTGGCCGTGTGCGCGCTGGCGCACACGGCGGCAGCGCTCCAGGCCGCCCCCTGCACGGCAAGCCCCAGAAAGCCGGACAGAAACGACGCCAGGCCCGACGCGGCGCACGCGTCCGGCGCGTACCACGAAAGAAACGCGAACGACGAAACGAGAAACAGGGCCGGCGCCATCATCGTAGCCGACCACACGCCGAGGAACTTCCCCCACGCAAGTTCGAATTCGCGCGCCGGCGATGCGAGCAGCATGAAAACGGAACCGCTTGAAATCTCCGCGCTCCACGTGTACATTCCCGCGAATGCGGACACTACCGGAAGAAACGGAGCGGCCGAAACCGCCCACAATGAGGCGAGGGAACACGCCGTGCCTTCGGCAGACTCCATGTTAAAAGCGAAAAGCGCGGCGGACCCGGCCAGATACGCAGCATACGCGAACGCGGCGGTGTATGTAGAGCGCACCATGCCCACCGTGCGCTTGAACGTGGCCGCCGCCGGACTCACGCCGCCATCCCCCCCTTCAGCGCGGCCCGCACGCGCTCCACGCCTGCAGCGACGTCCGCTCCGGCCATCTGCACGGAAGCCGTTATGCGCCCCTTGGACAGCACGAGAAACCTCGTCGCCCATTTCGACATGCTTTCAAGTTCGTGACCGGTGGCGATGACGCACGAAAATGCGGCGACCGAAGCTATCGCGGCCCCGGCGGATTCCCGCATTTCCGCGTCGAGACCTGCGAGAGGATCGTCGAGCAGAAGAACCCTCGGTCTGAGCAGGATCGCGTCCGCCAGCGCGACGCGTTTTTTCAATCCAAAGGAGAGATTGCGCACCGGTCTGTCGAGAAACTGCGCTATTCTACAGGTCTCGGACGCTTCGGCAATGCGTCTTTTCAGGCGTTTTTCGCTCTCTCCCTTGAGCCTGCCGCAGTACTGCAGATAATGCTTGACAGTCATCTCTTCGTACGGCACGGGTTTCTCCGGCAAATAGCCCATTGTGCGCCGATACGCGGCGGGGTTCGACAGCACATCCCGCCCGTCTATGCGGAAGCTTCCGGCGTCCGGCGCCATGGCGGCCGCGAGAATCTTCATGAGCGTTGTCTTGCCGCATCCGTTCGCGCCGGTAATCGCGACGGCTTCGCCCGGCGATGCTACAAGCGAGACGTCCTCCAGCACCTTTTCCTTCGAAAAACGGTACGAAAAGGCTATATTCCGGATTTCGAGCATAGAGTCTGACCGTCGCGCGAATCCTTTACAATCCAGCCCGCGGCGGCAATCTCGTCCCTCAACCTGTCGGACAGAGCCCAATCCTTCGCCTTGCGCGCCGCCGCACGCTCGTCTGCCAGCTTCCGCACTTCGGGCGGAATTTCCGCCTCCTTCTTTCCGCCGTCGCGCGGAAATACGAAACCAAGCACTTCGTCCATCCGCCTGAACGCGGCGAGCGTGCCTCCGGCGCCTTTCGTATTGGCGTCGCGCACAAGACCGAAGAGTTCGGCAAGCGCCCGCGGGGTGTTGAGATCGTCGTTCATCGCCTCGGTGAAAGCCTCCGCGCGCGCCTTCGCCCAGCCGGGGATTTCGCCGTCCGTCGCACGCGAGACGCATTGGTCGATGCGCGCGAGCGACCGGCGCGCGTCCTCGAGGGCGGAAAACGCGAAATTAAGCCCCTGCCTGTAGTGGGCTGCCACGAGCACGTAGCGGATTTCGCGGCCGCTCCAGCCTTTCTCCTCGAGATCCCGCAACGTGAAGAAATTGCCGGCGGATTTGGACATCTTCTCTCCGTTCACCTTCAGGTGCGCACAATGCATCCACGTCGAGACGAACGGTTTGCCGGTGGCCGCCTCGGCCTGGGCGATCTCGTTCTCGTGGTGCGGGAAGAGATTGTCGATGCCGCCGGTGTGCAGGTCGAACGTCTCGCCGAGATACTTCATAGACATCGCTGAGCACTCGATGTGCCATCCCGGGCGGCCGCGTCCCCACGGCGAATCCCAGCCCACCGGCCCGTCGCTCTCCTCCCACGCCTTCCACAGCGCGAAGTCGCCGACGTTCTCCTTGTCGTATTCGTCCGCCGCGCAGCGCGCCCCGGTCCTCTGCGCGTCGAAATCGATATGGGCGAGCTTTCCGTAGCCGGGAAATTTTCTCACGTTGAAATACACCGACCCGTCTTCGCTCCGGTAGGCGACGCCTTTCTCGACGAGCCTGCCGACGAGTTCGATCATTTCCGGTATGTGATCCGTCGCCGCGGGATAGACCTCGGCCTTCTGGATGTTGAGCGTGTCGAGATCCTCGAAAAACGCCTTCTTGTACGGCGCGGTGTAATCGGTCAGCGCCACGCCGGCGGCGTTGGTTCCGCGTATCGTCTTGTCGTCAACGTCCGTCAGGTTCATCACCTGGCGTATCTTCATGCCGTTGAAAAGGATGGTCCGCCGCAGGACGTCCTCGAAAACGTACGCCCTGAAGTTGCCTATATGCGCGAAGTTGTAAACCGTGGGGCCGCAGGTGTAGAGGCGTATCTCGTTGTCTTTGGCGGGCACGAGCGGCTCGACGCGCCTCGAAAGCGAATTATAGACCTTCATCATTGCCGCGACTCCTCCGCCGTCTCCGCGGACGGCTCTTCCTCCTCCGCCTCGCACACCGATACGGACACCAGCGTAGCGCCTTCGGAAAGGCGCACGAGTTTGACGCCCTGCGCCGAGCGGCCCTGGACGCGGAACTCGGAGACGGCGCTGCGGACCATCTGCTGGTCGCTCGTGATGGATATGACGTTTTCGTTTTCGGAGACGGCGTGCGCGGCGACGACGGCGCCGTTGCGGTCCGCCCCCTTGATGCCGATCATGCCCTGTCCGCCGCGCCCGTGCCGGGTGAAATCCCCGAACTCGCAGCGTTTTCCGTATCCGTTGGCCGTCGCTATGAACAGCGTCTTGCCGTCGTCCACCGCGTCGAGCGAGACGACTTCGTCGCCTTCGCGCAGGCGTATTCCGCGGACGCCGGTGGCGGTGCGACCCATGCGGCGCACTTCGCTGGCCGCGAACCGCATAGCCCGCCCGCCGCGCGTCAGCATTATCACGTCGCTGTCCGGCTTCACCAGCCGCACGTCCACGAGGGTGTCGCCTTCATCTATGTTGATGGCCCTTATCCCGGAACGGTTGACGTTCTTGTATTCTCCGAGCAGAGTCTTCTTCACCGTTCCGCGGCGCGTTGCGAAAAACACGTCGAAATCCCCGTCGAAAGAGCGTATCGGAAGAAGCGCGAGAGCCTTTTCCCCCTCCTGCAAGTCGAGAAGATTCACGAGCGGGCGCCCGAAACTCGTGCGCGGCGCCTCGGGCACCTGGTAGGCGTCCTTCAGGAACAACCGCCCCTTGTCGGTGAAGAACATGAGCGAATCGTGCGTCTGCGCAACGAAGACGAGCCGCATGAAGTCCTCTTCCTTCACCTGCGCCCCCTTGACCCCGTGTCCGCCGCGTTTCTGCTCGCGGTATTCCGTCAGCGGAACGCGCTTTATGTAGCCGCGGTTGGACAGCGTTATGACGCACGGTGCGTCCGGTATGAGATCTTTGACCGAAACTTCGTTCTCGTCGGCCACGAGTTCGGTGCGGCGCTTCGCGTCTTCCTTAGCGCAGTACTTCATCTTTATGTCCGCAAGATCCTGCCTTATGATAGCGTAAACCTTGCCGGGGTCGGCAAGTATGGCCTCGAAGCCAGCGATCGCCTCGAGCAGTTTCGCAAGTTCTTCTGCGAGCCTGTCGCGTTCCAGCCCGACAAGCTGGTAGAGCCGCATTTCGAGAATCGCGCCCACCTGCGCGTCCGTGAAGCCGAAGCGCTCCTGCAAACGCGTCTTGGCCTCGTCGCGAGTCTTCGACGAACGGATCGTCGACACCACTTCATCGAGATTGTCGATGGCCAGCAGGAGACCATCAACAATGTGCCTGCGCGCTTGGGCCTTGTCGAGTTCGAACTTCGTGCGCCGCGTGATCACGTTGAACCTGTGGTCGGTGTAGCAGCGGAAGAAATCCTTGAGATTGAGAATCTTCGGGCGGCCGCCGTCGATCGCGAGCATGATCGCCCCGAACGTGGTCTGCAGTTGTGTGTGCCGGTACAGATGGTTCAGCACGATTTCGCCCATGGCGTCGCGCTTGATTTCCACTATTACGCGTATGTCGCTCTTCGATTCGTCTCTTATGTCGCTTATGCCGGGTATGACCTTGTCCTTGGCGAGCTGGGCCATGTGTTTGATCATCTCGGCCTTGTTGACCGCGTAGGGGATCTCGGTGATGATGATGCGCTCGCG
>JAFNRY010000106.1 GCA_017385345.1 Kiritimatiellia bacterium | reverse complement strand
CCCGGATCGCAGCGGCGGTGGCAGAAGCAGCCCGGCACGCTCGTAAACTCCATCTCGTCCCCGCCGGGGACGCTCGCCTTCCACCGCGCGCGGAAATCGCGCACGCGCCCCGGGTCGTCGCGTATCTTCGCCAGCAGATCGTTCCTGTCGCGCTCGCGTCCGCAAAAATCGAGTTCGAAACGTTTCGGGCCGAGCAGATGGATCTCCTGCAGGAGGTCGAGCGACAGCTCTCCCGGCATGAGTTTCGGCCCCGTCCTGAACTTCACGAGATCCCACTTCCCGCCGCCCGGCGGCTCCGGGAGGTGGGGGGCGCATACCGTCTTGATGTGGTGCGTCTTCTCGATGGCGTGGCGGTGGTAGATGTCGAGCGTATGGCAAAGCACGCCGTCGCCGTCGGCCCACGGCGCGGTGAATCTCTTGCCGTGCTTGCCTTCTTCGAACAAGTCGGCGGCCTTGTATCCCACGAGAAGCGTCTGCATTCCGCCGTGAATTATAGCAAAGCCGCCGCGCGTTCACCAGCGGGCGCTCACGCCGATTTCAAACGTCCTCGGCTCGCCGGCGAGCGATTCGTACCAGTGCCTCGCCGATTCGAAATACTTTTCGCCGAACAGATTGCGTATTCCGAGCGTGAGGGTCCACCCTTCCGGCCCGCCGAACTTCTCGAGCGGAATGGAAAGATTCACGTCGAAAACGTGGCTGTGGTCGAAGTAGAGGCTGTCATCGACATAGGCGCCGCGCATGGTGGCGAAGCTGCGCGAACGGAACCTGTACCCGGCCCCGGCGACCACTCCGCGCAGCGCGTCGCAGCAGTCGAAGCGGTACGATGTGCAAAGCGAAAAAGAATGGTTGGGATTGCGTCTGAACACGGAAGGAGAAGAACCGGACGCATTCCTGTCTTCATATCTGTTCCACGAATACATGGCCATGACCGACCAGTTGTCCGTCACGTCCCCGGAAAGCGAAAACTCGACGCCTTGGGACCTGTTCCGGCCTTCGAAATAGTAGTATGTTCCGCCGTCCACGGTCGCGGCGACCGGCGTGTTCTCCTGGTCGATGCGATATACCGACGCCGAAAGCCACAGTTTGTCGAGCGGGCGGACGCGCAGTCCCCCTTCCGTCTGGGTCGCCTTCCACGGGTCGGTGGGTCTCGAGCCGTCCGCGTCGCGGTATCCGAGGGTCGGCGTCCTCGTCTGGGAGAGATTGCCGAAAAACACGAGCCAGTCCAGCGGCGCGACGGTCAATCCCCCCCTCGGAGAGAAGGCCGTCTCCTGCGCGTGCTTCCAGCGCGTGTACGCCGTCTGGCCGTTCTGGGCCGTGGCGGTCTTGCTGGCGTTCTCCCTGAAATAATCAAACCTGACGCCGCCGAGAAGCGACACCCAGCCCCAGCCCGCCGTATCCTGGAGAGTCAGGCCGTAGCGGGAGACCGGCGCTCCGAATCCGGTGGTGGATTCGCGGTAGTAGAAGTCCGGCTGCACGACCATGGAATTGCGGAATCCGAATGGCAGATCCTCTTCGGTCCACACGCTGCGTGCGTAGAGGTTGTAGTTTCTGTTGACGCGATTGGATTTGGAAAAGTTGCTGATCATGTATTTCGCGCCGTCCGGCCATCTCCCCGAAGCGTAGTAGT
>JAFNRY010000105.1 GCA_017385345.1 Kiritimatiellia bacterium | reverse complement strand
GAGGCTTCAAATGAAAATCCGTCTCGCAAAAGCCGCGGTCGCCGCGGCGCTCGCTCTCGCCGGATGCGGGCCCTTCTGGGTCTCGCCGTGGATCACGGTGCGCGAAAGCCCGCTGAACTGGATCGAGATCCACTACTACAACATGAACAGGACGCCCGTGAGACGCATTTCCCTCTTCCTCAACGGATCGGGCATAGTCGAAATCAAAAAAGGCACGAGCGACCTCGTTTCCAACGACTTCGCAAAACATTCCGACAGCGACGTCTGGCACGACATAAAAGTCATCCGCAAGACGACCGACCCGAAACACGCGCAAGACATCTTCCAGCACCTCGTCAACAAAGGAGTGCTCGACAGGGAGAAGAGTTTCAAAAAATCCGGCAAAGACAAGTTCACGCGCTTTATAGCGGTGAAAGCCAACATTTCCAACTACACGTACTCCGAGCCGGACAACATTTTCGAGGTCGATCCCGATCTGGCCGAGCATCTGCTCGACGTAGTGCGCGAATTCGACGATCCGACGCGATAAAACCAAAGGACTGACGGACGAATGGACGAAATCTGCCGGCTGTGTCCCAGGCGGTGCGGGGCGAGACGCGCGGGCGGCGCGAGGGGGCGTTGCGGGGCGGGCGCGTGCGCGCGCCTCTACCGGTGGGGGCTGCATTTCGGAGAGGAGCCGCCCGTATCCGGAAAGCGCGGCAGCGGATGTCTTTTCTTTTCGCACTGCACGATGGACTGCATCTACTGCCAGAACACGAAATGGAGCCGCCGGGGAGCCGGCGAAGACATGTCCGTCGAAACGCTCGCCGGCGCGATGCGCGTTCTCGCCGTCGACGACGGCGCCGAAAACTGG
This sequence comes from Kiritimatiellia bacterium, assembly GCA_017385345.1. Taxonomy (GTDB): domain Bacteria; phylum Verrucomicrobiota; class Kiritimatiellia; order RFP12; family UBA1067; genus UBA1067. The sequence continues at coordinate 2,035 of JAFNRY010000105.1, read as the reverse complement.
AATCTCGTTTCGCCGACGCCGTACATGCCGTTCATCCGCGACGCGGCGCGCATTCTCGCGAAAGAAGGCGTCAAGCTGCCATTCGTCTGGAATTCGTCGGGATACGAAACGATCGAGACGCTCGAAGAATACAAGGACTTCTGCGACGTCGCGCTGTTCGACCTGAGATATTCGAAGGACGAAACCGCCACGGCCGCATCGTCCGCGCCGGGATACGTCGCCGCCGCCAGGGCCGCCGCGAAATGGGCGTGGGAGCGGGAGAATTGCACGCCGATATACCGCCTTCTCGTGCTTCCCGGTCACGCGGACGAAGCGGTGGAGAACCTGCGCTGGATCGCGCGCGAACTTTCCAGCGAAGCGACCGTTTCCATCATGTCGCAATACACTCCCTGCGCCGACGCCGCGGCGCATCCGCCCTTCGACAGGCGCGTGACCGAGGCAGAATACGCCGCAGTCACGGAAGCGGCGGCCGATCTTGGTTTCGAGAACGGCTGGATCCAGGGATTCGAGGCAAGCCGGGCGGGGGATTCGCTTTTCGGCGACGACATGCCGCCCGGACACGGAAAGGTCGGAAAGAATTGACCGACGCGCACTGCCATGCCGCAAAGCCCGGCATAACGAACTTCGTATGCGAGCCTTTCGCGTCCCGAAACGGCGGGGCCGGCGAAGGCGACGCCGTATTCTTCGGCTTCCATCCATGGCATCTCGAAAACTTCGACGCCACGGCGCTCAAGGCGAGACTCGCCGCGAACCCGGCCGCCGGCGTGGGGGAAATCGGACTCGACAGACTTCGCGACAAGACCATCTGCGCCGCAATGCGCGAAGCGTTCGACGCGCAGCTCGCCATAGCCGCGGAACTTCGCCGCCCCGTCGTGCTCCACGGGGCGAAATGCTGGGGCGAAGTAGTCCGCGCTTGCAGGCCGTACGCCGGGCCCGGAGGCATACCGTCTTTTCTTTTCCACGGCTTTTCGCGTTCCGCCGGACTGATACCGGAAATAAAGGCCATGAACGGATTTGTCGGCGTCGGGCCGGCCCTGCTCAACGACCATGCCGTCAACTACCGGAGGATGGTCGGGAACCTTCCCGGAGACATGCTGCTTGCCGAATCCGACACATGCGAACCGGGCGCGACGCCGGGCACCGAAGAAGTCGCCGGAGCCATCGCCGGGCTGCGCGGATGGACCATTCAAGAGACGATCGCCCTTCTCGACGGCAACGCAAGGCGTTTTCTGCGCGGGGCGGCCGCTACTTGACGGTCGGCAGTTCTTCCCAGCGCGTCGTGGCCCGTTTGGAGAGAAGTCCCCGCTTCACATGCCAGGGACGCGAACCGACGCCTTCGGCCGCGGACGCCACCTTTCCGCCGCCGAACCGGGCGTTCAAACTGTCGATCGCCTTGTAGAGCCTCGAGGCTTCGCGCGGCGGGGTCTGCGAAAACAGATCGGCCTGCACCGGCGCCCCCGCCTTCTCGAGCCCGAAAAACACGATTCCCGTCTTGCGGTAGCGCGCGCCCGGCGTGAACAAAGCCGGCGTTTCGGGGCGGATCGCGCCAAGCATCTCGTTCGTGGCGTCCGTCGGCGCGGCGAACACCACGGTCCGTCCCGCGACGTCGCCGCCCCCTCCCTGGCGGAAAACCTGCGCGTATATGTTGCAGCCCGAGGCCAGGAGCGAATACCGGCGCAGTTTGGCGGCGGCCTGCGCCGCGAACGAAGCGATCGACTCCTGTATGCCCTCGAGCGTGGTCACCGGTTCGCCAAACGAGCGCGAGCAGCTTACGCTGCCGGGATCGGCGTCGTAGCCGCGCCCGTCCATGCAAGGCACGCCACGCAGTTCGCAGGCGATACGCGCGAGCGTCGCGCCGCCGACGGCCCGCAGGACGCTTTCGGGCGCGTCGCGAAGATCCTTTGCGGTGAAAATCCTTTCGGCGCGCAGTTTAGCCGGCAGTCTGCGCCCCACCCCCCACACCTCCCCGGCGGGCAGGGCGGAGAGTATCTCCGTCGGATCCACGGGAAGCGCGTACACGCCTCCCGGCAGTTTC
>JAFNRY010000104.1 GCA_017385345.1 Kiritimatiellia bacterium | reverse complement strand
GCGTTGTTGAAGACGGTGGTGATGTGGTTTTTCACGGCAGTAGCGGCGCGGTCGAGCTGCGCGGCCGCGAACACGCCGGAGTCTTTCGCGAGCGCGAAAAAGACATCGTCCACCTTCTTCTCCAGCTCCAAGCCGCCGGCGGCGCCTTTCCAAAGCTGCTCGGCGCTCGTTTCCTGCAGCTCCACGTCTTCGGTGTTCGGCGCGAGCGTATCGACGCGCGAAACGATGGTTTTCCTCGCCGCGAACTTTTCCATCAATTCGCCCACCGCCTCCTTGAAGGCCGCTGTCACCGCCTCCTCGCCGACCGGCTTGAAGTCGTTGACGTCGGGTTCGATATATCTGGCGTTCAGATTGTCGGGTATCGTGAAATCCTTGAGCGACGGATTGGTCCAATAGAGCTTGTCGAACACCTGTTCGCGTATGAGAGCCATGTTCTGGCGTACGAATTTTTCGAGCTCGGCCGGGCTGCGGCCGTTGAAATCGGCGCCGAAGAGCTGCGTCGCATGCGCGACGCGCTCCTTGCCTTTTGCAGGGATGCGGAAGCACGCGGCCGAGTCGATCGCGGTCTTTACGGCGTTAGCCGCAACCTCGTCGAGGACGCCCTGTCTGGAAAGTTTCGATTCGTTTTTCGCGATGAGCGCGTCGTTTTTCGTTGCGTTGTCGATTATATCGATCACGTTCTTGAGATCGCGCCGCGTTAGCGGGGCCGCGAACGAATTGGCGTCGAGGCCGCCCTCCGGCATCCCGAGCGCGCTGTAGATGCGCTGCATGTCGTCGAGGGAGAGAACCTCGCCTTCGGCGGAATTCTGGATCGCCGCGAGCAGCGCCTGGCGCACCTGCCTGTTTTCTTCGGGGTTGTTCTGCGCCGTCTTCACGCTGCGGAACAGGTTCAGAAACTTGTTCCCGTAGTTCGCCTTTTCGATTCCGGACTGGTCCTGCTTCAGGACGATGTTGCCGTCGTTGACATTGCCGAGGACGCTTCTGAAGTCGTTCAGTGTGAGATTTATCGCCATTTTTCAGCCTCTTATCTGTTTTTTCAATCTATCTGTGCAGCGCGCAGTCCGTCCGGCCGCCGCAAGCAACGCCTGACTTATATGTTGTTCACATTGCCGATCAGGCCGGTGTTGATGCTCTTCAAAATGTTCGACACCATGTCGTACGCCTGGTCGCGTTTCGTGGTCTGCGACTGGAGCTCTATCATCGTCTGCTGGCTGAACGAGTTCTTGGAATCCATCAGCGATTCGAGCTCCGACAAGAATTCCGTACTGGATGCGTTTACCGTGCCGGACGGGACTCCGTCCATCTCCATGATATCGGTCAAAAAGTCGTAGTACGAGTATCCGGTTCCCAGATACGTGACTCTCCTGCTCTTCATGTTGACGTCTCCCTCGAGCACGTTCGTCTCGATCTGCGTCATCAGCTCCAGCTGCTCGGTCGTGTTTTCGAGCGTATTCATCTTCGAGACAATGTCCGTTTCGAGGGCGGCCGCGCGCTGGAGGCAGAGCGCCATCACGAGCTGCCCGATGGACAGTAGACGCAGAGAACCGTCGGCTTCTTCCACGCCGGGGATGGTGTACACGTTGGCCGTAAGATATTCGCCCGAGGCTGGGCTCTGCATCGAAAGATAGATTTGATCGACATCGATCGACATGGTGGAGACTCCTTTTAGAAATTGGCCGCGTTCGAGTCTTGCGACGAGCCGAGCGCGCGGATGATGTTGGAAGACGCGGAATACGCCACGTCTCTGCGGTTTACCAGCGTCTGCAGGTCGATCATTTCGGTCTGCTGCTGCTGCGTGAGGGCGTTGGCTTTGGCCTTGAGCGCCGAGATTGCCGACATCCGCTTCGCGTAGGTGTCGATGGCATCCGGCAGCTCGTCGGTTATGCCGAGTTCGTTCTTGCAGTATTCCTTGATTGTAGCCCAGTCGCCGTCGCCGCCGGCGATCTCCGCCATGAATGCCGCCAATTTTCCGAGTTTTTCGGATCCGCCCGCCATGCGGTTCATCTTGACGACGCTCTGCGCCTCGTATTCTGCGGCCGAGCGCATGGACACGGCGATCACCAGCTGGCCGAGCGTGAGCCCGTCGGCCAGTTTGGTTCCGTAAAGCGAAATCGCGTCCGCGCCGGCGGGCGCGTAGCGGTTGGTCGCGATCTGTTCGATTGTCAGCGCCATTACAGATTCCTTATCAGGTTGCTTCTCGTGTCGCTGATCTTGCTCATGAGGTCCGACGCCGTGGAGAACGCCTCGTCGCGGCGGTCCACGAGCGACTGAAGGCGCGTCATGTCCTTCTGGGCCTCGTTGTTCAGGGCGTCGATCTTGCTTTTCACTTTCTGCAGCCACTCCTCGACCTCGTACTTGGTCATTTTGAGGTTGTCCCAGTCGAGCGAGCCGAAAATCGAGATCAGGATGTCCTTGGAAGACTGCTGCAGGGACCCCTTGCGGTCGTCGCCGTCCGCGTCGCT
>JAFNRY010000103.1 GCA_017385345.1 Kiritimatiellia bacterium | reverse complement strand
CACGTCGACGCCGGCGCGCGACGCGATGACGCCGCGGCGCCGCGTCAGGCAATCCGCCACGCCCGCCCCCACGGTTCCGAAACCAAGTATGGCAACACCGACACTCTTCATTCCAAGTCTCCTCGCCCCCAGCTGCGTTTTCGCGCTATTATACCAAATCGGACCCCGCGCGCGCGGGGTGCCGCTCAGGCGCCCACGGAAAAGCGGAACTCCGTTGTCGTGCGGTACGTTTCGCCGGGTTCGAGAAAAACGGAGGGCCACTGCGGCTTGTTGGGCGAATCTGGCGCGTGCTGCGTCTCCAGGGCCACGCCGCAGCGGAAGGAGAGATGCTCACCGCCCTTCGCCTTCTGGTCGTAAGTGGCCCAGTTCGCCGTGTACACCTGCAGACACGGCTCGGTGGTCCATACCTCCACGCAGCGCCCGTTGAGCGGGCAGCGGAGCGAACCCGCCTTCACGAGGCCGCCCTTGCCGCCGGCCATGACGCCCTCGTCGAGAACCCAGTTGTGATCGTAGCCCTTGCCGATCTCGAGCTGCGGATCCGGTTCGTTTATCCGCTCGCCGATGCGCATGCCGTTCCTGAAATCGAACGGCGTGCCGTCCACCTTCGCCAGTTCGCCGGTCGGTATCTGGCCGGCGTCCGTCGGCGTCGTGTGGGACGCGGCGATCGTTAGCACATGGTCCTCGATAGTGCCGCCGGATTCGCCCTTGAAGTTGAAATAGACGTGCTGGGTCATGTTGACCGGCGTCTTCCTGTCGGCGACGGCCTCGTAGTCCACGCGCCAGACGTTGTCCTTGGTCAGGGTATAGACGACCTTGGCGCGCACCGTGCCGGGGAAGCCCTCGTCGCCGTCGGGCGAAACGTGCGTGAAGACCACGCCGACGTCGTCGCCGGTAACGAACGGCTCGGCGTCCCACACGTAGGCGTCCCAGCCCCACGCGCCGCCGTGGAGATTGCAGCCTATGCCCCCGGGGGCGTTGTTCAGCGCCGGAAGCTTGTACTCGACGCCGTCCATGGTGAAGCGACCGTTCGCTATGCGGTTGCCGTAGCGGCCTATGATGCAGCCCCAGTACGGATCGCCGCCGTCCCAGCCGGACGGATCGTCGAAACCTACCACGACGTCCTTCATGCGCCCGTCGCGGTCCGGCGTGAACAGTCTCACCACCTTGCCGCCGTAGTCGCTGACCTCGAGAACCACGCCGCCAGCGCCGTGCAGCGCGAACTTCCTCGCCTTTTCTCCGTATTTCGTCGTGCCGAACTCCGACACCTCGTATTTCGCCTGTGACATCTGCCAGTCCTCCGTTGTGCGGCCGCGCCGCCTTCCGGCCGCCGCTTCCGGCTGTATTATACCGTATTCGCGCCTTTTCTGCACGAAACGCGCCCGAACGCTCCGAATCGCTCCGTCCGCGCCCGGCGGGACGGCGCCGGAAGCCATTATGCTATAATAAGCAACATGTCGCAAATGTTGACCGAAGCCGTGGTCGAAGACGTCAAATCCAGGACGGATCTGGCGGAGTTGATCGCGTCCTACGGAGTCGCGCTGAGGCGCTCCGGCTCCGGCTACATGGCGTGCTGCCCCTTCCACGGGGAAAAGACGCCATCGTTCAGCATAAACAGCGCAAAAGGCTTCTACCACTGCTTCGGCTGCGGCGAATCGGGGGACGCGATCAAGTTCGTGATGAAACAGGAGGGGCTCGGGTTCGCCGACGCCGTGAAACGGCTCGCGTCGCGCTGCGGAGTCGAAATCACGGTAAAGTCCGATCCCGAAGCCGCGAAGCGCAAGCGGCTGTACGCGCTGATGACGGACGCGGCGGTGTTCTACCGGCAATGCCTGAAAAAAACGACCGAAGCGAAGATCGCGCGCGACTATCTCGAAAAGCGCGCCCTGCCGGAAAGCGTGCAGGAAGACTTTCTCATAGGCTACGCGCCGGCCGGCGCGGCGGTCATGAACAAATGGGCCGCGAAGCATGGATGGACAGCCGAAGAAATGGACGCCGCCGGACTGGTGGCGAGGCCGAACCGTCCCGGCGACGCAGGCTACCACCGGTTCGGCGGGCGGCTGATGTTCTCCATACGCGACCGGCAGGGGCGGGTCGTAGCCTTCTCCGGCAGGCAGCTCGTCGAAAACAAAAACTCTGGAAAGTACGTGAACTCGCCGGAGACGCCGATATTCAAGAAGTCGTCGGTGCTGTACGGCTTCGACAAGGCGGCCGGGGAGATAGCGAAGTCGAAGCGGCGCGAAGTCATATGCTGCGAAGGCCAGATAGACACGATACGGCTCCACATGTGCGGTTTCAAGACCGCGGTGGCCTCGCAGGGAACGGCGTTCACGGAAGAGCACGCCCGGATGATCAAGCGCGTGGCGGACGCGGCCGTTCTGATGTACGACGACGACGGCGCGGGGCGCAAGGCGACGATACGCACGGCGTCGATGCTGCTCGCCATGGGCATGCCGGTCCGGGTGGCGGCCCTTCCCGGCGGCGCGGACCCCGATTCGTACCTGCGGACGCACAGGCCGGACGAACTCCAGGCGCTGATCGACGGCGCGCAGTCCATTACCGCGTTCCAGTGCCACGTCGAATCGGAGAAGGAGGCGAATCCCGGTTCGATCGACGCCGTTGCGCGCATCGCGAAGGCGGTGACCGCCACGATCGCGCAATGCCCCTCGCCGGTGCTGCGCGCGGCGATGTGCGCCGAGGCAGGGAAGCTGCTCTCGCTGCCCGCCGCGGCGCTCGCCGAAGAAGCGGAGACCGCCGCCACAGAGGAGGCCGCGAAGCCGAAGCGGGCGTCCGCCGCCGGGGGCGCTGATGAGGCGGCTCCCGCCGTCCTGGCAGAGACAGCCGGCCGCGAAGCGCCGGTTCCGCTCGCGGACGGAACGCCGCCTACGGAATGCGAAATGGAATTCATGTCCTTCCTATTCTCCAACAGCGGCGATGGAGAACTCGCGGCGCAGGCCGCGGAACTGCTCCCAGGAAGCGTCTATGCCGGCGATTTCACGAGGGAATTCGCGGCCGCCTGGGCGACCGAAGGCGGGACGGACGAGTTCGCCGGCTCTCTCGGAGGCGACAGGCGCAAATGGTTCGACAGGATTTTCATCGAATCGGCAAAATCGGGAGAAAGCGGCCTCGCCAAAACGGAGATACTCGAAGATTTCGCGCGCAAGCTCTGGTGCGACCGCCTGAGAAGGCTCAGAGGGGCGCTGCCGGCGAACGATCCGGCGTCCGACGCGGAAAGAATGCGCCTGACCGTGGCGTGCAGGCATCTCGCGCAATCGCCGCGCGCGCAGGCGCTGTCAATCATGAAACGCCTCGCATACGACGAAAAGACAGACGGCTAAACAACAAGGAGGATGAACAATGGACCTGAAAGAGGCTCAAAACAGGATAGCGTCGCAAAAAGAGCTCGTGGCGACGATACGCGACGAAGTGGGCCGCGTGATAGTGGGGCAGGAGAAACTCGTCGACAGGCTGCTTCTCGCGCTCGTCACGGACGGGCACATTCTGCTCGAGGGCGTTCCCGGTCTGGCGAAGACGCTCTCCTGCAACACGCTGGCAAAGGCGCTCGGCTTCGACTTCAAGCGCATTTCGTTCACGCCCGACCTGCTGCCGGCCGACGTCGTCGGCACGCTCGTCTATTCGCCCAAGACCGGCGAGTTCACTCCGAAGAAAGGGCCGGTCTTCACGAATCTGCTGCTCGCCGACGAAATCAACCGCGCGCCGGCGAAGGTGCAGAGCGCCCTCCTCGAGGCGATGCAGGAGAGGCAGGTCACGATCGGCGACGAAACCTACAGGCTGCCGGAGCCGTTTCTCGTGCTCGCCACGCAGAACCCAATAGAACAGGAAGGCACCTATCCGCTTCCGGAGGCGCAGGTGGACCGCTTCATGTTCAAATGCCTCGTCGAGCCGCCGACGATCGCGGACGAACGCCGCATCATGCAGCGCTTCGCCGAATCCGCCGAAAAGCCGCAGGCGAGAACCGTCGCGTCGCCGCAGGACATAGCGGGCCTGCGCGAAACGCTCAAGCAGATCTACTGCGACGAAAAGGTCGGCGACTACATCCTCGGCATCGTGTTCAAGACGCGCGAGCCGAATCCGCACATCCAAAACGGAGCGAGCCCGCGCGCGACGCTCGCGCTCAACCTGGCGGCCAGGGGCAACGCGCTTCTCCACGGCAGACCCTACGCGACGCCGCAGGACGTGAAGGAGACGGTCCACGACGTACTGCGCCACAGGATCCTGCTCACGTACGAGGCCGAAGCCGAAAACGTGACGAGCGACATGATAATCGACAAGATTCTCGACGCCGTTCCGGTGCCGTAGCGGGGGACTCGCCGCAAGCAATGTCCACAGACGTAAAAGAACTGATGGCCAAGGTCGGGAGGATACGCGTCCTCACCAACCGGCTGATAGACGACGAACTGAGCGGCAACTACCACTCCACGTTCAAGGGGCAGGGGGTGGAGTTCGACGAAGTAAGGCCGTACGAACCGGGAGACGACGTCCGGACCATCGACTGGAACGTGACGGCGCGCACCGGAACGCCGTTCATAAAACGGTACAGCGAGGAACGCGAACTGACGATACTTTTCGCGGTGGACGTATCCGGGTCGCAGGGATACGGAAGCGGTGGGAGGACGAAAGCGGATCTCGCGGCCGAGGCGACGGCTCTTCTCGCCCTCACGGCGATACGCAACCAGGACAAGGTAGGGCTCGTGCTTTTCTCGGACAGAATAGTCAAATACATACCGCCGCGCAAAGGGCGCGACAGCGTGATGAGGCTCGCGCGCGAAGTGCTGGCGGCGAGCGACGGGGCGAACGGCGGCACCGACATCGCCGGGGCGCTGAAGTTCATCAACGGCGTGCAGAAGCGGCGCGCCGTCGTATTCCTCGTAAGCGACTTCATGGCGGCGCCCGAGAGTTTCGAACGGCGGCTGCTCGCGACCGCGCGGCGCCACGACGTAGTATGCGCCACGGTGTCCGACCCGGCGGAATCGGAACTTCCGGCGGCGGGGCTGGTCGAAGTCGAAGATCCCGAGACGGGGGAAACCGCCATCGTCGATACGTCCAGCCCAGCGGTCCGGCGCGCCTTCGGCGAAAAAGCGGCGGAGGAGCGCGAAGCCCTCGAGCGCTTCTTCGCGAAATCCGGCATGGATTCGATTTCCCTTTGCACGGACAGGCCGTACATCGACGAAGTGCGCGCCCTCTTCAGGCGGCGTGCGAGAAAGAGGAGATAGACGGATGCACTTCGCCATCATTGCGGCGGCGCTGCTGAGCGCCGGAAAAGCCGGAGTGGAGCTGACCGTATCGTCCGGGGAGGCGGCCGCAGCGGCCGGCGCGCAGGAGGGCGCGACGCTCACGATCGACCCGGCGAGAAGCGTGTTTCTGGACGTCGAACTGAAAACGCCGCCCGGGATCGAAGCGGACCTGCCCGATTTCAGGGATCGCGCGAGAGGGTTTTCGCTCGCCGAACCGTTCGAAGAGGCTCCGTCCAGAAGGAAGGACGGCGCAACGATCCGCAGGGCGAGGTGGCGTCTCGTGCCCGAACCCTGCGCCAAAGAATACAAAATCGCGCCGTTCGCGATCGAGGCGCGCGGCAAGGGCGCGGAACCGTTCCTGGCAGGGCCGTTGAAGTTCCTGCCGCCGGCGGAGCGGGCGAAGGCCGAAGGCCCGCTCGAAATCTCTCCGAAAAAGGACTTCCCGCCTCTGAGCTGGAGGCTCGTCGGCGCGTGTCTCGCCTGGTTCGCCGCGGCGGCGACCGCCGCCGCGGCCGTCTTCGGCGCCGTGAAATACGCCGCGAGACGCGTGCGCGAACACCTCATGAGCCCGATAGAAAGAGCGCGCGCCGAACTCGACAGACTGGTAAGGAAAGGCCTGCCGGGCAGGGGCAGATACAAAGACTTCTACGTCGAACTCACCATGGTCGTCAGGCGCTACGTCCAGCGCAAGTACGGAGTCAAGGCGCCGCATCTGACAACCGGAGAGTTCTTCGCCGAACTCGAAAACCGCGGCCTCGCTTCGGCAGGCTCCGACTCGCTCAAGGAATTTCTCGAATCGGCCGATCTCGTGAAGTTCGCCGGTCTCGAGGCGACGCCGGACATGGCCGACGACGCGACCGGCAAGGCGCGGACATATCTCGAAAACGACAACGCAAAATGAACATCTCCCTCGCACATCCGTACTGTCTGCTGTTCGCGCTTCCGCTCGCGTTCGCCGCATGGAGAATGCTGCGAAGGCGCAGAAAAGGCGCGCTGCCGTTCCCGGCGCTGAAGCGCCTCCCTCGCGCCAGCGCCACGTGGCGGACGGTTCTCCTCGCGCTCGCGCCGTGGACGACGCTCGCCGGCCTCGCGGCCCTCGCGACAGCCGCCGCCGCGCCGCGCTCGCCCCTCGCCAGCGAAAAAAAGAACATCGACGCGATCGCCATCGTGATGACCGTCGATGTCTCGGGGTCGATGGAGGCGCTCGACCTGACGCCGCCCGGATTGCAGCCGTCGAAAGACACGACGCGCCTGGCGGTCGTCAAAAAAGTATTCTCCGAATTCGTGGAGAGGCGCCCCGACGACCTGATCGGCCTCGTGACCTTCGGCAGCTACGCGTCCGCCAGAGCGCCGCTCACGGCGGACCACGCGTCGCTGCTCAACGTCCTCAAAGCGGTCGAAATACCCGACGGCGACGGCGAGGCGGAGACGGCGATCGGCGACGGCCTGGCCGTCGCGCTTCTGCGCATCAAGGACGCGAAGCCGAAATCGAAAGTCGTAATCCTGCTTTCTGACGGAATGTGCAACAACGGCGTCGTTTCCCCGGAGGAGGCGACCGGCACCGCGGCGAAAATGGGCGTGAAGGTGTACACGATCGGCGTAGGCACGGGCGCGACGCGCGCAAAAAGGCTGGTCACGGACATGTTCGGCAGGCAGAGGATCGCGTACTATCCGTCCGGATTCGACGAAAAGCAGTTGAAGTCGATAGCCGCCGGGACCGGCGGGATGTACTTCGCGGCGAACGACAGCAAGGCGCTCGAGAACGCGCTCGCCGAAATCGACAAGCTCGAAACCACGCCGATAGAGGCGACGGAATGGAACCGGTGGAGGGAGTACTTCCCGCCGTTTCTCGCGGCCGGAGCGGCGCTCGCGTTCGCGGGAATGTGCTTCTCCATGGCGGCGGCAAGGAGGATGGCGTAAGCGATGGGGTTCGCCAGCGGACTACGCGAACGGCTGGGCGGCTTCTGGTGGCATTCGCTCGTCATATTCTGCGCGCTGCGGGCGTCCGACGCGCTCAACGCATTCGCGGGGGTGTGGCTCGTCCCGAAATACATCGATCCGGCGGAGCTGGGAGCCGTCATGCCGCTTACGAACTTCGCCGTATTCCTGGCGCTGCCGGCCACGGTGTTCGCGAACACGTTCAGGAGCGAACTGTCGCGGCTCGCCCTCGCCGGCGACTACGGACGCATGAAAAGCCTGATGCGCGGGGTGTTCTGCGCCGCCGGCGCTTTCCTCGCGATCGCACTCGCGGCTTCGCGCTTCGTGCTGCCGGCGTTCCTCGGCAGAATCCGGATAGTCGAAGGCTCGCTCGGCCTGCTGATACTGCTTTCGGCCTTCCTCGGCGCGGTACACCCGGTCTTCAACTATTCCCTCCAGGCGCTGAAGAAATTCGACGCCAACGCGGCAATAGGCGCGCTCGGCGCGCCGGCGAGATGCATCGCCATGGTGGTCGCGATGCCCTTCCGCGCGATTTCGGGCTACTTCGTGGGGCAGTGCGCGACGCCCGCCTTCAACATCGCCGCCACCGTCTTCTGCCT
>JAFNRY010000102.1 GCA_017385345.1 Kiritimatiellia bacterium | reverse complement strand
CCCATTTTTTGAGTGCGAAAGTGCGACGCACCCGCATGGATAAAGGCTGAAGTGCGTTTCGGGATGTGGTTTTCGGCGTTTCGCGTCCGAAACGGCTATCCGTCGTCGTCGTCGATCGCACGGACGATAGATGAAAGTTTCGTGTCGCCGGACGCCTGGATTCCGTAGATACACTCCTCTATGAACTTCCTCGACGGTTTCGAGAAATGGGTAAACACTTTACCCATAAAATGGGCGAGCTGGGCTTTCGTCTTCGATGCGATTTTGGCATCATTCACGGCGCGGCAACTTGCGGAGGAGGCTGTTTTTTGGTATATTTCACGGGAAAAAGCGGTTTGTGCGGCGGCAGCGCCGGACAGTCCGCGGAACGGAGCGGTATGAACAGGTATCTCGATTCTTTCATGAAGGCTTTCCCCCACGAAGGCCTGACCTACGACGATGTCACCCTTGTCACCCAATATGCGGATTTTCTGCCGGACGAAGCCTCGATCGAAACCAAACTCACGTCGCGCACGACGATGAAGATACCGTTCATCTCCGCGGCGATGGACACGGTGACGGAAGCGCCGATGGCGATAGCGATGGCGCTGGCCGGCGGAATCGGAGTGATCCACAAAAACCTTGAGGAGGACGACCAGGCGAAAGAGGTGGCGAAGGTCAAGAACCATCTGAACGGTCTGATCGTGGCGCCCGTTTGTTTCCACGAGGACGACGACATAAGTTTTCTGCGCAGCGAGAAGAGGCGGCTCGGCCTGAAGTTCAACGGCTTTCCGGTGCTCGACGCGTCCGAGCGGCTCGTTGGAATGATCACGTCATCGGACATGAGGTTCGCGCCGCCCGCGGCGATGAAACTGCGCGACGCGATGCAGAAGGCGCCGATAACCGCTCCGCCCGGAACCTCGCTGAAGAAGGCGTACGATTTGATGCGGACGGCCAAAGTCGGGAAGCTGCCTCTCGTGGACAAGGAAGGGCGCGTGACGGGGCTTTACAGTTTCACCGACGTGCAGCGTCTCGTCGAGAACAAGAATCCGACGTACAACTGCGACTCGAAGTACAGGCTGCGCGTTTCGGCGAGCGTGTCTGGCGGCAAGGGGGACATCGGGCGGCTCGAGAAGCTCGCGGCGGCCGGGGTGGACGCGGTCGTCGTCGATTCCGCGCACGGCCATTCGAAGGGGATAATGGACATGACGAAATACATCGTCAGGCATTTCCCCGGGATCGACGTGATAGCGGGGAACATAGCCACCGGCGAGGCGGCGCTGGCGCTGGCGAAGTGCGGCGCGCACGCGGTGAAGGTCGGCATCGGGCCCGGCTCCATATGCACGACGCGCGTCGTGTGCGGCGTCGGCATACCGCAGCTGACGGCGGTGTACAACGCGGCGAAGGCGCTGCGCGGCACGGGCGTTGCGGTTATCGCGGACGGCGGCATCAAGCTTTCGGGCGACGTGCCCAAGGCGCTTGCGGCCGGCGCGGACAGCGTGATGCTCGGGTCCGTCCTGGCCGGCGCGGAAGAGAGCCCCGGCGAGAAGATCTACTCCAACGGGCGCCAGTACGTCGTCTATCGCGGCATGGGGTCGATGGCGGCGCTGAAGAACGGCAAGGGCTCGCGCGCGAGATATTTCCAGGACAATGAGAGCGAAGAGGATCTCGTGCCGCAGGGCATAGAGGGGATGGTTCCGTACTCCGGAAGGGT
>JAFNRY010000101.1 GCA_017385345.1 Kiritimatiellia bacterium | reverse complement strand
GCTTTCTTAAAATTTCTTCATTTGCCAAGTATCTTGGAGCAATATCATTGATTACATATTTAATTAAAGCTTCAAAATATATTTTACTTTTAGGCAATTCTAAACCATTATTGCAGGAAGATCATAGCCGAAACATCGTGCGCGCGTTTGCGAAAACCGGGCAAGGACGCGAAAGAAGAAGTTTTCGAGTACGTTCCGTTCCATCTTTCGGCGATAGCCGCGAAACCGGCGGAGAGCGCGGGCGCGCCGTCCGACGCGCAGGAAACCGGCGACTCCCCGGGTGCGGAAGAAGCGGCGGAAATCGAAGCGGCGGAAAACGAAGCGGCCGCGGAAGGGGGCGAAGCGCCGAGCGAAAAAGTCCGCGAAGGGGCCGAGGCGCTGCTTATGGCGTGCAAAAACGACGACTGGCAGCTCAAGGGACTCGCCCGCGCGACGGTAAGGGCGAAGAGCGCCGCGTCGCCTTTCGACAAAGAAGCCTTCGACAAGGCGGTGAACTCCGAGAAAGCGAGATTCAAGCGCCGCATGGACAAGGGCGAGATTGATCCTCTGCTCGCGAAAAGGGCGCAAGTGCGCATCGTCGCGATGCTTGAGGACGTGGCGGTCAAGACGCAAAAGGCGAGAAGCGATGGCGCGCCGCCGAGAAAATGGGCGGTTTTGACGCTCGACGACGGCTCTGCGCGCGCCGAGGTCCAGTGTTTCTCGAATGCATGGGAAAAATACGGAACGGCGCTCGAGTCCGCGAAAGGCGGCCTTGTCGCCGTGTTCGGAGAATTGTCGGCGCGGGCCGAATATTCGAAGCAGGACGTTGCAAAAGAGCATCCTTCGCCGGGAAGGGTATCGCTTTCGGTGACGGAAGTCTATCCGTGCGAGGCGGCGATGCCGTCGCTCTCCGGCGCGTTGAAGATAATGCTCGGGCACGCCGATCCCGAACTCGAGGAAAAACTTTCGGCCGTGGTGGCCGCGGCGCGGCGACATCCGGGAAGGCTGCCGCTTTCGCCACAGGTGGAAATGGAAGACGGCTCTATCGTTGATTTCGACATGGGCCCGGCATGCCGCGTCGCATGCGGCATGGCGTTTCTCTCCGAACTGCTAAAGTCTATCCGCCAGAACGACATCGACTTCGCTCCGTCTGGGGCGATGTCGCTAGAAAGTCCGGAAGAATAGAGGATGCGATTTATGGAAACCGACATTGCAAAAATACGGAATATTGGAATCGTGGCGCACATCGACGCCGGCAAGACGACGACGACGGAGCGCATCCTGTTCTACACGGGGAAAATCCACAAGCACGGCGACGTGCACGACGGCAACACGACCACCGATTTCATGGTGCAGGAGCGCGAACGCGGGATTACGATCCAGTCCGCCGCGATAACATGCGAATGGAAGGGATGCTCGATAAACATAATCGACACGCCGGGACACGTCGATTTCACGATGGAAGTCGAGAGATCGCTGCGCGTGCTCGACGGCGCGGTCTGCGTTTTCTGCGCCGTCGGCGGCGTCCAGCCCCAGTCTGAAACCGTGTGGCGCCAGGCGGACAGGTATTCCGTGCCTCGAATCGCGTTTGTGAATAAGATGGACAGAATGGGCGCGGACTTCGGCCGGGTGGTGGAAGAGTTGCGCTCGAAACTCGGCGCGAATGCGTGTCCCGTGGAGCTGCCTCTTGGAAAGGAAGAGGCGTTCAAGGGCGTCGTCGATCTGATCCGGATGAAGGCAATCGTCTATGACGAGGCGTCGGACGGCAAAAAGTTCGTTGAGAGCGAGGTGCCGACCGAGCTGCGCGACGACGCTTTGCTGGCCCGCGCGGAACTCGTCGAGAAGGTGGCCGATCTCGATGAAGAAGTAATGGAGCCTTTTCTGGAAAACGGCGACCTGACGGCCGACGAACTCGTTCCTGCCATAAGGCGCGCCACCATCGCCGGCAAGATGGTTCCCGTGCTTTGCGGCACGTCGCTGCGCGACAAGGGCGTGCAGCCGCTGATCGATGCCATTTGCGACTGGCTTC
Organism: Kiritimatiellia bacterium; assembly: GCA_017385345.1. GTDB lineage: Bacteria > Verrucomicrobiota > Kiritimatiellia > RFP12 > UBA1067 > UBA1067. Next base: position 1,378 of record JAFNRY010000101.1, on the reverse strand, counting down.
CCTCGCCGGCCGAGAGGCCGCCGGTCGAGGCGACCGATTTGAAAAGCGGGGAAAAGACGGTCCGCCGGCAGGATGCGTCCGAATTGCTTACCGCGCTCGTATTCAAGATTGCGACGGATCCGTATGTCGGGCGGCTTTTCTTCGTCCGCGTTTACGGCGGCGTCCTTAAGAAGGGCGCCAACGCCTTCAATCCGCGGACGAAGAAACGCGAGCGGATCATGAAAATCGTCCGTCTCTTCGCCGACGACAGAATCGAGACTGACGAATTGTGCGCAGGCGACATCGGCGCTGTCGTCGGGTTGAAAGATTGCACGACCGGCGACACGCTTTGCGCCGAGATGAAACCTTGCCATCTTGAACGCATTACGGCGCCCCAAAGCGTCATGTTTATGGCCATTGAGCCGAAAAGCTCCGCCGACAAAGACAAACTCGTGGAGTCGATGAAGGCTCTGGCCGCGGAAGATCCGACATGCCGCTTCAGGGAGGATCCGGAAACCGGGCAGACTATTCTTTCTGGTATGGGCGAACTCCATCTGGAAATTCTGGTGGACAGGCTCAAACGGGAGTTCAAGTGCGCCGCGAACACGGGAAAGCCGATGGTTTCGTACCAGGAGACGGTCACGGCGGCGGCCAGGAAGGATTTCGCGTTCGACCGCGAACTCGCCGGCAAGCGCCACGCCGTTACATTGACGGTCGAAGTCCGGCCTCTCGAGCGCGGCAAGGGCCGCTCAGTGCTTCTTTCGCGCGATTTCAAAAATGCGGTGCCGGACAAGCATCTGCAGGAATGCGTCGAACAGGGACTTTCAGACGGAATTGCGACAGGCGTTCTTGCCCGTTATCCGATGACCGACATCGAAGCGGAATGCACCGGTGTTTCAGGATTCGACCCGGAGGCGTCCGACGAAGTCGCTTTCAGGTCGGCCGCCGTCATGGGATTCCGCGAGGCGGCGGAGGCGGCCTCGCCGGAGTTCCTCGAACCGATCATGAAACTCGAAATCGTCACGCCGCCTGAATCGGTCGGCGAAGTGCTGGGCGATCTCAACGGACGCCGCGGTTCCGTTCTCGACATGGAACAGCGCGGCGACATGCAGACGATACGCGCCCGGGTGCCTCTTTCGAAGCTTTTCGGATATTCGACGGCGATCAGGTCGTTGACGAAAGGCCGCGCTTCTTATTCGATGGAGCCGGACAAGTTTGAAGTCGCCCCGCCAGCCGTACGTTCGGAGATTCTCGAAAGCTGATTTCCGCCGTCTCCCGCCAGCGATCCGTTTCTTGAGCGGACCGCATTCTTCAATTGATCGATTTCGGCCCGGTCGTACGGCGTATGGTCGCCCCGGAAGAGGTCGTGCTGCCACGGCCCCTTGTACGTCGGCTTTTC
>JAFNRY010000100.1 GCA_017385345.1 Kiritimatiellia bacterium | reverse complement strand
GCTGAACCTTGTCCAGCTTCTTGCAGTTGCGGAACGCATCACCGTTGATGTCGCAGATATCCAAACCCAACCTGACGACGCCGGTCTTGCCCTCCGGGCAACGCACGAGATACTTTTTCACGGCGTTCGTGACAACATGAATATTACCATTCTCGTCCTCTTCCTCGTCCACATCGGCCCAGCGATTGTACACCATGCCGTCGATAGAAACGTATTCCTGTCCGCCTTCGGCAATGCTGACAACGGCAAGGCTGGGACATCCGTCGATGCTGTCGGCGCTAAAGCCGCTGATGCCAGCGCACAAATCAAGTTCCACAAGGTTGCTGCAGTTGCGAAAAGCCCCTGAGATATTGACTTGATTCCATATTTCCTTTCCTTCATCGTAAACCCTCGGCTCGAACACGACGCGAACAAGGTAGTGGCATTCCCCGAAAGCATAGTCCCCGACATCAAGATAGCTGTCCACGAGGCGGTCGTCTGACTTGAAAACGACATTGGTCAAAGCATGAGAAGATTCAAAGGCAGAATTGCCGACAACCGATACATGCGCCGGGATTTCGAGCGAACGGATGGCAGTATTGCAAAAAGCGCGGTCTCCTATCTCCAGCGTATCGTCGAAATACGCGTAATCCGCCGCGCCTTCCTCGTCTGCCGGCTCAATCGCAGGCTCTTTTGCAACGAACTCTATGTTCATCAGAGCATGGCATTCGTAAAACGCCTCTTCTCCGATATGCGTAACGCTCGACGGAATGACGACGCTGGCCAAGCGATGACAACCTGAGAACGCAGATCCGGGAATTATCTTCGTTCCGTCCGGAATCACGATGTCGCCCTTGACGAATCCCGACACCTGGAGCGTCCCGTCCTCGTCAACCGTCATTTCCAGCGGGCCAAGCAGCCACGGAGTGCCTCCAAACGCAGAATCGACATCTACCTCGGCATCTTCCTGCCAGTTCGCATTCGCGCATACAACCGTTTCAAGGTTCTCGCACCCGTAGAACGCCCCGTTCCCGATCGACGCGAGCGATTCTGGCAGTGTGAGTTCACGGAGAGAGGTGCATTCCGCAAACACTCTCTCGGCAATGGACGTAATCGCCTCCGCCGAAAGGTCGAGCGTCGCCGGACAAAGCCCCGTAAAACCGACAAGCGTTCCATCCTCTATCGTCAGCGAAAAGACCGACTTCTTCCAGTTGAGCGTGATATCGCCCTCGTATTCGTCATACCCGCTCACGCCTATATAATAGGTGACTCCGGCGATGGCACTGAAATACACCGCGCTTTCATTGTAGCCGCTGTTATTGGCATCGTCGTTCGCCGCAACCACGTCGTATCCGTAATCATCGCCTTCAATGTGCTTCAAGACGGAAATCATCGTATCGAAGCGCGAACCAAAGGTGTTGAACTCGTATGCATCCGTCTCCGGCGCCGTCCATGCCCACCAAACCGTTGCCTTTCCGAGGTTTGCAAGTTCGTCTATCGCGTCCGTGTTCGTGGCAAGGTAGTTCCACCCGTTAGTCATGCCGATCGCGCCGGAAAGGACGATGGCGTCCGCAAAGGCGTCGTTCACGGGCGGAGGGAAGAGCGTATCACGGACGGGCGTTTCTTCGAATGCGTAGCGAGGACAGTCGATGGCGGCGAAATCGCCTTCAAACTCGACGGTTTCAAGGTTTTCGCACCCGTAAAACGCATATTGTCCGATCTTCGTCACACTCGCCGGAATCGTGACACTCGTCAGGTTCGAGACGCCATCGTTGTAGTCGGCGTCGAACGCACTCCAGCAGATTTCCGTCGTGCCGTCGGCGACGGCGACGGACAAGGGGCAAGTCCCGAAGAACCCCGCCAATACTCCGTCGGCGTAAAGCAGACGGTATGATATGACATTGAACGCCTGGCCGGCGACAATGGATTTGAGCAATGTGTCGTTCGAAGTCTGCACGGAAGAATTCTCCACCACGGGCTTGGCGTATTCGGCCAACTCCGCGAACGTCACCTTGCCGTCGGCATCGGCATCCGCTGCGGCGCTCTCCCATCCGTCGAGGAACGCGCCGGTGAACTCGCCTTGCCGGCCGATTTCGGACGATGTCTCGTCCCAGTTCGCCGCCGTGACGAACGCAACGGACGGGCCGTTCCCGCCGTCCTTCGTCGAAGTCTTGCGCTTTCCCATCAATTTGCGGACGCGCGTAGCGAAGTTCCAGCCGTTCTTCCGCAAATCTGCGGCGGACGTAACGCCGGCGGCCTTGAACATCCCGCCCGAAAAACATGCGTCCAGCACCACGATCACGTTCACGCCGTCCTTGAACAGCTGGAGATCTTCGGCGAACTCGGCGTCCCCGTATGTGTCGTCCGTCAGGCAGAGATATGCGTCTTTTGTATCGTTCCCATCAGCGTCGGGATTGTTTCCGCCGTGGCTGGACTGATAGTAAAGCACGGTGTCGCCAGACTTGGCTTTGCCAGCCAGTTCCGAGAACTTGGCGCGGACATCCTCCTTTTTCGCCTTTCGGTTCACGAAAAGCGAGGCGTTGGCCGAGGCGCACGTCCCGCCCGTAGTGTATGCGTCGTACATCCGCGCAGCATCCCAGTCGCAGGCGGAGAGGTTGGAGGTATATTCGAACTCGTTCACGCCAACGAACAGCCCGTAGCGCGTCTCCGCACGGACGGTAGCGGCGGCAAGAGCAACTAATATGCAAAATGCGAGCGATTTCAGCGTCTTTGTATTGTCGAGCCATTGGCTATCGGTCTTTGGATGCGCCGAATCGCCCGATTGCATTTTTGCCGTGCCGCGATTATCTTCAACCATGTTCTTGCTGCTCCCATTTTCCCCTTTGCCTGACACATCTTGGAAGCGGTGCGGGGAACATAGGCACCTCCTCCGGTGCATTGTGCGAGGTGTGTAGGAATACCTATAACGATACAACGAAGGAGGCGAAACTGCACGGACCGGCAGTGTCCTCTTCGTGCGTCCTTAAAACGAGTTCAGTTTCTCAGGCTTCACTCCGACGCATCCCAAACGCGGCTGACGGCTACTGCGCTTCGCCGCTCCCGCGCGGGAAATCTGACGCCCGGCATCTTGGCGAGGTTCGCCCGCCATTCAACCAGACGGCAAAATTATAGCAAAAGCCTTCTCAAAAGACAAACGCCTTCTTTTCTTTCATGCCATGTCGCAAAACGAGACACCGGGTTCGTTGTTGCCGTTGTTGCCGAAGAAAACGAGCAGTCCCCATGAACATCGCACAATGTCATCAGGATGTCATGGGGTGTGACATCCGGGTGTCATAGGGTATGACATCCGGGTGTCATTGGGTGTGACACCCGGGTGTCATGGGGTGTGACATCCGGGTGTCATTTACTTGTGTTCAGGAGAGGAATAAAAAAGAATCCGGTCGCAGGCAGAAACCCGCGACCGGCATTCATCGCTATCTGAAGGTTCAGGCTTCAGTTTCGACGATTGTGACGACCTTGCCGTCCTTGATAAACTTCACTTTACCGTCCCTGAGGGCGAAAAGCGTGAAATCGCGGACCTGGCCGACGTTCTTTCCGGGGTGGATCTTCGTGCCGCGCTGGCGGACGATGATCGAACCGGCCTTGAGAAACTGGCCGTCATATGCCTTTACGCCGAGATATTTCGGGTTGGAATCGCGACCGTTGCGCGCAGATGCGGAACTTGCCATTTTCTAATCCTCCTTCCGCTCAAGCTATCGACTTAACCGTCGCGACCGTGAGAAACTGGCGATGGCCGACCGTGCGGCGGCTGCCTTTGCGCCTTCTCGCCTTGAAGTTGACGACCTTCTTGCCGCGCTTCAGGGCGTCCACCTCGATAACGACCTTCGCGCCTTCGACATAGGGCGCGCCGATCTTGAGCGTCGTGCCGTCGCTGACGGCGCATACGGTATCAATGGTCGTCTCCTGACCTGCTTCGACCGGAATCTTTTCAATTTCGATCGTATCGCCGACTTTCACAAGCGTCTGCTTGCCGCCGGTTTCGAGAACTGCATATGGTTCCATTTTCCGTTCCTTCTTTCCGGTTTTCCATGTGGAAGCACCCGCTCCCACGAAAAACTTTCGCATATTTTATCAAACCGGCGCGTTCCGTGTCAAATACGCCCCGCACGCATCGCGATATGCTATAATTAACGGAACGAAAGCGAGGATTCGAAATGGTTGAACAAGGCAAGGTAGGCGGTAGAATCCGCATGTACCGCGAACGGCTCGGCATGGGAGTGGAAGATCTCTCGTCGAAGAGCGGAATAGACGTGAAGGTGATCGAAGCAGTGGAGCGCGGCGATGTGCTTCCGGCCCTCGGCGCCCTTACGAAGATTTCCCGCGCTCTCGGGCAGCGCCTCGGAACTTTCATGGACGACCAGTTCAAGCCGGATCCGATCATCACGCGCGCCGAAGACCTCGAGGCCGCAAACATAGCGGGCGAAGGCATGAACGAGTTCGGCTACGCCTCGCATTCCCTGGCCATCGGCAAACCCGACAGGCACATGGATCCGTTCAGGATAGAGTTCGCGGCCGACGGCAAGGAAAACACGTCTTCCCACGAGGGCGAAGAACTCATCATATGCCTTTCCGGCGAAATGGAGCTCAAGTACGGAAACGAAACGATAACGCTAAAGCCCGGCGACACGGCCTACTACAACAGCGTGGTGAAACACTCGCTGCGCGCGACCGGCGGCAAGCCCGCTTCGATATACGGCGTCGTTTTCATGCCGTTTTGACGGGAAAGACGAGGAGACGACAGGACATGGGCTGGTACGAACAAAAAAAAGATCGCGCTCCGGTTCCTCCGGAGAAGGCGATCTGGGCGGTCTGCCCGAAATGCAAAAGCCATTTCGGGAAAAAGGCGTGGAAGGACGCGGGCGGAATCTGCCCCAAATGCAACTACCATTCGCGCATATCCGCGCGCGAGCGCATCGCGATAACGGCCGACGAAGGGACGTTCGAGGAAATCTGCGCCGGCGTCGGCTATTCGGACCACTTGAAGTTCCACGACGCCTCCGGCGCGTACAAGGACAAGGTCGAAGCGGCGAAGGCGAAGACGGGCGAAGGCGAATCCGTGACCGTTGGAAGGTGCAAAATCGGCGGACACGCGGCGATGCTCGGCGTCATGGACTTCGCGTTCATGGGCGGAAGCCTCGGCACCGGCACGGGGGAGCGCATAGCGCGCGCATGCGAAGAAGCCGTCGCGAAAAGGCTGCCGCTCGTCATCTTCTCCGCGTCCGGCGGGGCGAGAATGCACGAAGGCATCCTCTCGCTCATGCAGATGGCCAAGACGTCGGCCGCCATCGCGGCGCTGAAGAAGGCCGGCCTGCCGTTCATATCGGTGCTGACCGATCCGACGACGGGCGGCGTCAGCGCGTCCTACGCGATGCTCGGCGACATAAACATATCCGAACCGCGCGCGCTCGTCGGCTTCGCCGGAAGGCGCGTCATCGAAAGCACCATCCGCCAGAAGCTGCCAGACGATTTCCAGAGCGCGGAATACACCGAAAAGCACGGATTTATCGACAGGATAGTCGAACGCGGCGAAATGAAGGCGTTCATAGCCCGCATGCTTGATTTCTGGGGGTTTTGAGATGAAGGTTGCATCAAAGAGAAAAACATCGGGCGCAAAGGCGGACGCGGCGGGGAAGAAGACCCCGACCGCATGGGAAAAGGTCGCTCTCGCGCGCGACGCGAAACGGCCGCACGTGCGCGACTTCATCGCCGCCATGTGCGACGGATTCGAAGAACTGCACGGCGACAGACTCGCGGCTGACGATCCGGCGATGGTCGCCGGATTCGGGCGCATCGGCCAGCACCGGGTTCTCGTTATCGGCCACAACAAAGGCGCGAACGTCGAAGAAAACGTGGCGTCCAATTTCGGCATGGCGAATCCTGACGGCTACCGCAAGGCGATGAGGCTCGCGAAGCTGGCCGAACGCTTCGGCTGCCAGGTGGTGACGTTCGTCGACACCCCCGGCGCGTATCCGGGGCGCGAAGCGGAAGAGCGCGGGCAGGCCGAGGCAATCGCCAAGTCGCTCGAGTTCTTCGCCGGACTCGAAACGCCGGTGACCGTCGTCATAACCGGAGAAGGCGGCTCGGGCGGCGCGCTCGCGATAGCCGTCGGCGACAATGTGCTGATGATGGAAAACGCGGTGTATTCCGTGATTTCCCCGGAAGGCTGCGCCGGCATACTCTGGCGCGACGGGTCGAAGGCGCCCGAAGCGGCCGAAGCGCTGAAGATAACGGCGCACGACCTCGAAAAACTCGGCGCGATCGACGGGATAATCCCGGAACCGGCCGGCGGAGCGCAGAAAAACCCCGCCGCCGCGTGCCGCGCCGTCAAAAAGGCCGTGCTCGCTTCGCTCGACGCTCTCGCAAAAACACCCAGGGAAGAACTCGTAAAGCGCCGCTACGCCAAATTGCGGGCCTACGGCAATTTCTTCTGACGAGGGCGTACCGCCGCGCGCCGCCGGAATGAATCCGGCGGCTACCTTCAGGCGGTGCGCGCCACCCTGCCCTCGGGCGGCAGGGCAGAACGGTCGAAACCGCAGGCCGCAAGCACGGCGTCGGTCGTCTTGAAATTCGCCTTGCAGTTGTTCATGATCCAGTTCGGCCCGTGCTTGCGGACCATTTCTACGGCAATTTCGGCAATGCGAGGATTGCTCGAGCCGAGCGGAAGACCGTCGCCCATGGCGGCCGTTTCGCGGATGAACATCTCCCGCGCTATCACCGAAGCGGCCGCGACCGCGACGTCGTCTTCGGCTTTATGGCGCTGCACTATCTCGATCGCTCCGCCCCGCGGCTTCAGCGCGGCGAGAACGGTGCGCTCGTCCGGCGCGAACTGGTCTATCACCGCCCTCGGGCATCCGGGGCGCTTCTCGAGAAGATCCTCCAGCGCGGAGGCGTGCGCCCAGGCGAGTATCCGGTTGAGATTGCGCATCTTCGCGTACAGCCTGTTGTAGGCTGGCGGGCGCAGCAGCACCGTGGCGAACCCGTCCGCGCCAAGCAGCCCGCGAAGCCTCGCGCCGGTCTCCAGCGTCGCCTTCGCCGTCAAGAGCTTGCAATCCTTCGCCCCCGCCTCGAGCAGTTTCCCGGCGGTGTCGCCGTCAACGTACGCGCAGCAGACAACGAGCGGCCCGAAATAGTCCCCCTTCCCGGATTCATCCGATCCGGCGTGCGGGGAGAACATTTCGGGCGACGTCTCCCTTTCGTACCCTATCGCGGGAACGCCGGTCACGCGCGGTTCGACGGTGAAGACGGCGAACTCTTCAGCCTTCGCGCCCTGGATGCACAGCTTCCTTTTCCCGTGCTTCTCCTTCGAATACAGCGTAACGTTGAATCCGTCGCCCGCAACGGCCGCGATCGAATACGGCACCTCGCGCGCGGCGAAGTTGCCGGTCGCGAAAATCTCCAGCAGCTTCTCCTGCTGCCCGGCGTCGAGTTCGTATGTATAGACCGACTTCACTCCGGCAGTTCGAAAAACTCGACCGGGCCGACGAGACCGGAGCGGACGAGCGGCGAATCCTTTGTAAAATAGTTCCAATCGACAAAGCATTTCCTGCCCTTGGAAGGACGCGAAGCGATGCCGTCCTTGAACCAGTACGGGAAGCGCGCGAGGAACGTTCCGCCCGGGTAGTCGAACTTGGGCTGCACGGCATACTCGCAATCGGCCGGCTCCTGTTCGTCGCCTATCAATCTGTTGGCCCAGACGTTCGTGAACTCGATTTCGAGAGTGTTTTCGCCGTCGAGCGCCGCGTCCTCCGGCAAAAGAATCTCGTACGGTTCGCACCAGAGCGTGGCGAGTTCGCGTCCGTTGAGGGAGACCTTCGCGATCTGGCCGTTGCAGTCTCCGAGCGAAAGTAGGCGGTACCTGCCGGCGCCGGCGAGCCGGAACGACGTCTTGTATTTCGCCGTCCCGCTGAAATATTTCACGGCTGGATCGGCGTTGGCCGTCCAATCCTCGAGCTTTTCCATCGTCTTTTCCGTTTCGCCGAAGACTACGCGCCACGGAGTCGAGACGGCGGCGCCGGCGGACGCCGCCGCGGGAGCGTACGGCTTCGGAACTTTCTGGAGATAGCGGGACGCGACGGTCGCCGGCGGCGCGCCGCGGTCGCCCTTGCGCAATACAAGGAAGCCGGTGCCGCACGGCGGCATCTCGACGGGCACGAGCCCGTTCTCGAACTGCATCGGCGTCGCCGCGCCCGTCACCGGATCGAACCATTCCGGCGAATACCCCCCCTCGGGAAGGCCCATCTTCATCGACGCGGAGTGTCCCGAATGGTTCATGACGTAGAACACGAGCGTTTCGCCGTCCGCCCTTGCGAAAGCGGTGAGCGGCGTGCCCGCCGGCGTTATGTCGTTGCCTGTTATGTTGATGTTGCAAGGCTCGCCCCACTGCAAAAGCGCCTGGCATCTGTTGAGATACCGGAACCAACCCCTGCCGCTCTCGGCCCAGGTCTGGGTGCGTCCGAAATGCGTCCCCCACCGTCCCATAGTCCTGCCCGGAAGCACGTCGTCGCCGAACGGCTGGAGCGGGCAGGTGTGGAGCGTCATTCTGTTGACGCCGCGGTAGAACTGGGAATCGCCGCACGCCTTCAAGAGAAAAGGCGTCTCGTTCCATGCGCAGGCGTACGGGTTGCGGCGCGACGGTCCGCTCGTAAACGCCTCGGCCTCGATCACGTTGTGGCGCGCGCCGCCCGGCCCGGTCCACTTGTTCCATGAAAGTCGGCCCGGGACCTTGCGATCCATGTTCGGCCTGCCGTCGGCGCCGAAACCGGGATGCACGTACCAGAACTCCGTCATGAGCCTGTCAACGTGCGCCGCGCACGCCTTCGTGTCGAGCGGCCCGCCGTACGGCTCGCACGCGAACTCGAGCCCGGCCTCCGAGAGTTTTTCGCGCATGATCCTGAAAAGCACGTCAGTGTAGAGCTCGCGCACCGTCTTCTCGTAGTCGGCGACGAACTTCTTTTCCGCCTCGCCGCCCTGCGCCGCCTTCACATGGAAGCCGCCGAGAATCGGCAGGTATGGCGTCGGATCGTATCCGCGGCGCTTCTTGAACTCCTCTGGCATCGCCGGCGTCCATTCGTAGCGCTTGTCCGCGCATATGCTCGCCTCGTAGCTGTCGAGCAGCACGAACTTCAAACCGCGTCCGATCTGGTCGCCCACGTAGCGCTTCATGTCGGAAACGATGCGATCCATGTGCAGGGCGACCGCTTCGGGGTTCATCTTGTCGCATTCG
>JAFNRY010000099.1 GCA_017385345.1 Kiritimatiellia bacterium | reverse complement strand
GTTCTACCGCTATCTCATGAAGTCCGGCGTTTCCGCTTCCAATCCGTTCGCCGGATTGAAGGGGCCGCGCAAACCGTCGAGGCTTCCGAAGGCCATTTCGAAGGAAGACGTGGTCAGGTTTCTGTCCCGGCCGGCGAAAGATCTTGCCGACGGGCTCATTGGCGAATACGCGGCTCTGCGCGACAGCGCCGTTTTCGAATTTCTTTATTCCACCGGATGCCGGATAAGCGAAGCCTTGTCCTTGAAGTGGGAGTCGGTCGATCTCGAGCATGGCTCGGCGGTCGTCAGGGGCAAGGGTTCGAAGGAGCGGATGGTGGTGCTCGGAGCGCCGGCCGTGGCGGCGTTGCGAAGGATGCGCCGTTGCGCAGAGCGCGACAGGCCGCAATGCGCCGGGCCCGATTCGCGCGTCTTTCTCGGCGATCGCAAAGCCCCTCTTTCGGCCTCGTTCGTGGAACTGCGCATGAAGCGCTATCTTGCGGAAGCGGGGCTTCCCGGCGATCTTTCGCCCCACAAGCTTCGCCACAGTTTCGCCACCCATCTTCTCGACGCCGGCGCCGATTTGCGAAGCGTCCAGGAGATGCTCGGCCATGCGTCTCTTTCCACTACTCAGATATACACGCACGTCTCCGTGGAGCGTTTGAAGGATGAATACGCGAAGTGCCATCCGAGGGCCTGAGGGCGTCGCGACGGGCCTTCCCGCTGCGGTCGCCGCCTGCGCGCCGTACGCAGTCTGGATGGCGCTCATGATTGCGCTCCCCGGAACGGCGTGCTCGTACGCCGCCCGGGCGGTCGCGTCTTTGGCGGTCCTGGCGGCGGCGGCGGCCGTCCTGGCGAAATGCGCACGGAGCCGTCCGGAGACCGGGCGTTCGCTTTTTTGGCCGACAGGCGCAGTCGCGGCCGTTGTCGCCGGAATAGGCGTGGCGGTTCTGTGGATAGCCCCCGAATACTCGGAGTTCTATAGACGGTGGTTTGTCGTCGGTGACTGCCCCGCGCCGGGTTCCGGCGCTGCTTCTCCATTCGACCCCGATGTATGCGGTTGGCCGCTCGCCCTTGCGCGTCTTGCCGGCAGCGCGTTTGTGATCGCGCCGGCAGAAGAGCTTTTTTTCAGATTTTTCCTGTATCGTTTTCTACAGTCTCGTGATTGGATGCGTCAGGGGCTGAGGCGCTTCGATTTGCAGGCGTTCATATGGTCGGTAGGGTTGTTCGCGCTCGAACACGACCGTCCGGCGGCTGCGGTCGTGGCCGGCGCGATATACACCTGTACGTATATCAGGTTTGGTTTCGCGGCGGCCTGCGTCGCGCATGCGCTCACCAATTTCATTCTCGGGGTTTTTGTCCTCGCTACGGCATCCTGGGCTTTTTGGTAGTCCGCAAATCGTCATTCGCCGGAATAAAGGCGGCGATTTAGGCCGGGTTCGAGCCGATTGTGTTCGTGCTCGACGAGGCCGCGGACGGATAGATAGTCCGCGTCTTCGCATCTCGCGCTGCGTCTTCAAAGACCCCTTCGCGGTAAAGGCAAAATTGATAAAAAGCGATTTTACCGTTTTTGCAAGTTATGAAACTACCTTTTCTTTGGTATCGAAAGGTTTCGGACGGGGCATCGTGTTCTTTCCGGAAAACGTTCTCGAACGTTTGACCAAACGTTCAGGATCATTTACCCAAACGTTCAGGATCATTTGACCAAACGTTCGAGAACGTTTTCCCAGATGATCGTGAACGTTTTCGACGGCGATCCGGCGCCGTAAAGTTTCGTTGCGTGATAATGATTTGAAAATCCTAAATTGTAGCCAAGAAATTGCAGATAGTGCCAAGGTCGTTTTTGCATCCCTGCAGACCCTGGACCGCGGCGGCGTTTTTGCCCGTTGCGATTGTGCATGTGGAGGACTGTGGAGAAGGCGTTGCCGCCCGGCGCGGAATGCCGGCAATTTGCATTCAATCGATAATTGCGCATTTTGAATTTTTTCTGAAGATGCAAAAATATCAATTATAGGCATTGCTGCATGGAGAGATACCTTGCTACGTGCTTATTCAATAGCGACACCGCCGATTGTGAAACGCGGCTATCGCGTTTATGGCTAAGTAATATTTCTACAAACCCTTGTGAAAAGCTCCAGACGCTACCAAAATGGAAACGACTAATGACAAAACAGAAATGCCAAATGCAACAATGGCAATGGCCTTGCTTGTTGATGTTGACGCTAAAGCCGTTTCAAGC
>JAFNRY010000098.1 GCA_017385345.1 Kiritimatiellia bacterium | reverse complement strand
GTCGGCCCGCCGCTTCGACGAGATCGCTTCGCGCTATTCCCATTTGAAAACATCGCGCGACGGACGCGTCGTGCAGGAGGCTAAAAACGCTCTGGCGGACATTGCTTTCGCCAAGGCGACGTTCAAAGCGCAATCGGGCGGAAAGGGCGCGCGGCCCGCCGCCAGAAAGGGCGGAAGAAGATGAGCGGCGAAGCGACGGAAAAGTTCGACAACATAACCCAGATACTCGAGCGCAATGCGCGCCTGTGGCCCGACGACGTCGCGCTCGTCGAAATCAACCCGCAGGAACTCGAGGCGCGCCACACGACGTGGCGCGAATATTCCCTCGTCGAAGGCTCCCCCATAGAGGCGTTCCGCAGCGAAATGACATGGGCGCAGTTCGACGAGAAGGCCAACAGGTTCGCGAATCTCCTTCTCGCCCGCGGCTTCGGCCGCGGCGACAAGGTCGCGATCCTCCTGATGAACTGCATCGAGTGGCTGCCGATATACTTTGGCGTCCTCAAGGCCGGTTGCATGGCCGTTCCGTTGAACTTCCGCTACACCGCCGACGAAATCGCCTACTGCATCGACCTCGCCGAGGCGGACGCTCTCGTCTTCGGCCCCGAATTCACCGGCCGCGTCGAATCGATCGTGGACAGGCTCGCCGGCCTCAAGATGCTCCTCTACGCCGGCGAGGACTGCCCGAGTTTCGCCGAACGCTATTCCTCTCTCGTTTCCTACACCTCGTCCCGCGCGCCCGACGTGCGCATGGCGCCGGAGGACGACGCGGCGATCTACTTCTCGTCGGGAACGACCGGCTTCCCCAAGGCCATAGTCCTGCGCCACCTAAGCCTCGTCCACAGCTGTCTCGTCGAGCGGGCGCACCACGGGCAAAAGAAGGACGACGTGTTCCTTTGCATACCGCCGCTGTACCATACAGGCGCGAAGATGCACTGGTTCGGCAGTTTTATCGAAGGCGGCAAGGCCGTTCTTCTGAAGGGCGTGAAGCCGGAATGGATACTGCGCGCCGTCAGCGAAGAGAAATGCACGATAGTGTGGCTTCTCGTGCCGTGGGCGCAGGACATACTCGACGCGATAGAGCGCGGCGACGTGGATCCCTCCGAATACTCGCTTTCCCAGTGGCGGCTCATGCACATCGGGGCGCAGCCGGTCCCTCCGGCGCTCGTCAAGCGCTGGAAGAAGGTTTTCCCGCGCCACGACTACGACACGAACTACGGGCTTTCCGAATCCACCGGCCCCGGCGCGGTCCATCTCGGAGTCGAAAACATCGACAAGGTCGGCGCCATCGGCGTCGCCGGCTTCGGATGGGAGACGAAAATCGTGGGCGCCGACAAGAAGACGCCCGTGGCCCCCGGCGAGGTCGGCGAACTCGCGCTTCGCGGCCCGGGCGTAATGAAGGAATACTACCGCAACCCCGAAGCCACCGCCGCGACGCTGAAAGAAGGCGGATGGCTGCTCACCGGCGACATGGCCGAGGAGCGCGACGGCTTCATCTATCTCGTGGACCGCGCGAAAGACGTGATCATCACGGGCGGCGAAAACCTCTATCCGGTGCAGATAGAAGACTTCATCCGCACGAACCACAAAGTGCGCGACGTGGCGGTGATCGGCCTGCCGGATGAAAGACTCGGCGAAATCGCGGCGGCGGTCGTTTCCGTCAAGGATGGCGAGAGGCTCGACGAAGAGGAGCTTTCGCGCTTCTGCCTCGGCCTGCCCCGCTACAAGAGGCCGCGCAAGTTTATTTTCGCCGACGTCCCGCGCAATCCGACGGGCAAGATAGAAAAACCGCGCCTGCGCGCCTTGTACGGCGGCGACGCCCTGGTCGCCAGGCAGAACGGTATCGAAGGAAACAATGTCTGAAACATCCGGCTTTTTTTGATACTGGAGGAGAAAATCCATGGGAGGCTTTTGCGGCGTCGTTTCCAAAGAAGATTGCGTATCGGATCTCTTTTTCGGAACGGACTACCATTCACATCTCGGAACCCACCGCGGCGGCATGGCGGTGCTGGGCCGGAGCGGATTCCAGCGCTCCATCCACAACATCCAGAACGCGCCGTTCCGCAGCAAGTTCGAGAATGACATAGGCAGGTTCGAAGGCAGGTCCGGCATAGGCGTGATCTCCGATACGGACCCGCAGCCGCTCGTGATGTGCTCCAAGCTGGGCATGTTCGCGATTGTGACCGTAGGCTTGATCGAGAACATCGAAGAACTCAAGAAAGAGCTCTTCGAGAGCAATTCGATGCAGCTGCAATTCTCCACCACGAGCGGCATGGTCGGGCCGACCGAGGTCGTCTCCGCGTTGATCGCCACGCAGGATTCCATCGTCGATGGCGTGAAGTACGTGCAGAAGAAAGTGCGCGGCAGCTGTTCGATGCTGATACTCGACGACAAGGGGCGGCTCTACGCGGCGCGCGACAAGTGGGGGCGCACCCCGGTCATTCTCGGCCGCAAGGAAGGCTCCTCCATCGCGCTCATGGAAAGCTGCGCCTTGCCGACGCTCGGCTATCTCCACGTGCGCGATCTCGGCCCGGGCGAAATGGTCGAACTGTCGCCGGAAGGGGAGCGGACGCTCCTCGCCTCCGGCGACAAGATGGCCATATGCTCCTTCCTCTGGGTGTATTATGGCTATCCGGCCTCGTCCTACGAGGGGCGGAACGTCGAAATGACGCGCTACCGCTGCGGCGGTGCTCTCGCGCGGCGGACCCCGACTTCCGCCGACGCGGTCTGCGGCATACCTGATTCCGGGACCTCCCACGCCCTCGGCTACGCACACGAGGCCGGTATGAAGTTTGCGCGTCCCTTTGTGAAATACACCCCGACATGGGCGCGCTCGTTCATGCCGCAGGACCAGAAGCAGCGCGAGCACGTCGCTTCGATGAAGCTCATCCCCATTCCGAATCTCATAAAGAACCGCAGGCTCGTGTTTTGCGACGATTCGATCGTGCGCGGCACGCAGCTCGGCAAACAGGCCGCGAAACTCTATTCCGAAGGCTGCCTCGAAACGCACATGCGCATCGCGTGCCCGCCTCTCGTATTCCCCTGCCGCTTCATCAACTATTCGCGCTCGAAAAGCGTTTACGACCTCATTACGCGCCGCTTCATACGCGAAAAGGAAGGGGAAAACGCCGATATCTCCAAATACACCGATCCGGACGGCGCGCCCTACAAGGAGATGGTCGAATACATACGCAAGAAGTTGAATCTTACTTCGCTCGCGTTCCAGAGGCTTGACGATCTCGTAAAAGCCATCGGGCTCGATGAATCCAAGCTGTGCACGTATTGCTGGACCGGGCGCGACGTGTCGTGTCCGGACGGCTGCAAGGGGGCGTGTTCCGGCCATTGCGGGAAGCTGCGTCCGTGAGGCCGCGAGGATGTGCTATAATTGACGGAAAGACACAAGCAGAGGATTCAAGACATGGCAGAAGATCTTCAGGGATTGCTTGAAAAGATAAACCGCGAGGGGGTTGAGAAGGCGGAAGCGGCGGCTGCGGCGATAACGGCCGAAGCCGGGGCGAAGGCCGCCGCGATTGTGCGCGAAGCGGAGGAAAAGGCCGCGGCCGCGAAGGAAAGCGCGCGCCTCGCCGCCGAGACTTACGAAAACGGCGCCAAGGAACGCATCCGCCAGGCCGCGCGCGATCTTGTCCTCGAAGTGAAGGCGTCGATCGAAAAGACCCTGGAAAAGCTCCTTCTCGAAGATGTAGAAAAAGCGATGTCGGACGAAGCCGTGGCCGTGCCGATGGCGGCGAAGGCCGCCGCGGAAATCGCGGGCGGGATGGAGCTCACGGCGCCGGAGAAGCTTGCCGCCGCGTTGAAGGCGCGCTTCGCCTCGCGGCCCGAAGTTTCGATTTCCGTTTCCGGCGCTTCCCGATCCGGCTTTACGGTGAAAACCGACGGCGGACGGGTCGAACTCGATTTCACCGCCAAGGCGATAGCGGACGAACTCGCGCGCCGCCTGAGGCCCGATCTCGCCGCGCTTTTGAAATGACTCTCGACGCCACTATCGCAAGCCTGCCGGCGATCGCGTTCGGCGACTCCGCGCCCATGTCGGCCGCGGAGTTCCTCGAGGCTTGCGGCGGACGCGACGTCCTCGCTCCGGATTCTCGCCTCGGCCGCGCATGGCGCGACCTGGAGACGCAGCTGCGCAACGCCGCGGCCGCCGCGCGCGGACATGCGGACCACGCCCGCCGGGCGCAGGGCTGTTCGATCTACTGGAAAAACCGCGTGCTCGCGTGCTTTTCGGAGAAGAATCCCGCCAAGCGGCAGGATTCGATCGACAAGACGTGGTGGGACGCCGCCGGCGAACTGGCGGATCCGGCTTCGCCGCTCGGAGAGGGCGCCCTCGCGGCGTACGCGGCGCGTCTGCGCATTCTGATACGGCGCTCCGGCGCCTCGGCCGAAAAGGGCTTCGCCGTCATGGACCGCGCCATCTCCGGCGCGGAGGGAAATCTGGAACAGGAGTGATCCGCAAATGGCAACTACGGGCAGGATAGAAACGGTAAACGGCAATATGATAACCGTCGCTTTCGACGGCGCGGTCGCCCAGAACGAAGTCGGCTACGCGCTGCTCGACGGCTGCAGGCTCATGGCCGAGATAGTCCGCGTGCGCGGCACGCGTTGCGACATGCAGGTGTTCGACGCGACGAACGGCCTCGGAGTGGGCGACAAAGTGGAGTTCACCGGCGACATGCTTGCCGTCGAGCTCGGGCCGGGCATGCTCGCCCAGGTTTACGACGGCCTGCAGAACCCCCTCGCAGGCCTCGCCGCGGAAGCAGAGAAGATTTCAAAGAACGACGGCTTTTTCCTCCAGCGCGGAATGTCCCTGCCGGGCCTGCCGCGCGACAGGAAGTGGGACTGGCATCCGACGGCCAAGCCGGGCGACAGGGTGCGGGCCGGCGATCCCGTCGGCTGGGTCACGGAAGGCATTTTCGACGGCAAGTCCATGCCGGGGCACAAAATCATGGTTCCTTTCGCCCTGCGCGGCGATTTTACTGTGAAGTCTCTCGAGCCCGCAGGCGATTACGGCGTCGAAGACGCCGTGGCGACGCTCGTCTCGGCGGACGGCGCCGAGACGAAGGTTTCCATGATGCAGCGCTGGCCGGTCAAGGTGCCGATTAAGTGTTTCGCCGAAAGGCTCGAGCCCACCGAAACGCTCGAGACGACGGTAAGGACGATAGACACGTTCTTCCCGGTGGCCGTGGGCGGGACGTACTGCATTCCCGGCCCCTTCGGCGCCGGCAAGACGGTTCTGCAACATACGACGGCGCGCTATGCGAAGGTTGACGTCGTGATCTCCGCCGCGTGCGGAGAGCGCGCGGGCGAAGTCGTCGAAACGCTCAAGGAGTTTCCCGAAATCGAGGATCCGCGCACGGGCCAGTCGCTGATGAAGCGCACCGTCATCATCTGCAACACCTCGTCTATGCCGGTTGCTTCGCGCGAGGCGTCGGTCTATACGGCGGTGACGATAGCGGAGTATTACAGGCAGATGGGGCTGAACGTTCTCGTGCTGGCGGATTCGACTTCGCGCTGGGCGCAGGCAATGCGCGAACTATCCGGCCGGCTCGAGGAAATCCCCGGCGAAGAGGCGTTTCCGGCGTACCTCGAAAGCCGCATCGCCGCCTTCTACGAGCGCGCCGGCCGCGTCAGGCTGCGCGACGGCTCGACAGGTTCCGTCACCATCGGCGGCACCGTCTCGCCCGCCGGCGGCAACTTCGACGAGCCTGTCACCCAGGCCACTCTCAAGGTGGTAGGCGGCTTCCACGGCCTATCCCGCGCCCGCTCCGACGCGCGCCGCTACCCCGCCATCGACCCGCTCGATTCCTGGAGCCATTACAACTCCGTAATCGAGCAGCCGCGCGTCGAAAAGGCGCGCGCACTCTTGCGCAAAGGCAGCGAAGTCGGCCAAATGATGAAGGTCGTGGGCGAGGAGGGAACCTCCGTCGAAGATTTCGCCGTCTATCTCAAGGGCGAACTCCTCGACGCCGTGTATCTCCAGCAGAACGCTTTCTCCGACGCCGACGCATCCACTTCGGTCGAACGCCAGAAAGCCATGTTCGACGTCCTCGAGAAAATCCTTGAACTGCCGTGCAAATGGCAGGACAAGGACGAAATGCGCAAATACTTCCTCGGACTCCAGCAGGAGTTCATCGACTGGAACGACAAGCCGTTCGCTTCGCAGGAGTTCGCCCGGGCGCGCGACGCGCTGCTCGCGCGCATAGCCGCGGTGTGACCGAGGCCTCCGGACGGCGCCGGAACCCGAAAAACATCTCCAATCAACCATGAATAAAACCGAAACCCGAAAAACGGATTGGACGAAATGAACGAAGGAACAAACGGAACGATCGATTGCCAGGTGGAACAGGCGAAGGAATTCGTAAACAGCATCATCGAATGGTGCACGGGAAAAGGTCTCGATTTTGCGTTGAACGCCGCGACCGCCTTGTTGATATTCCTTCTCGGCGCTCTCGCCATCAAGCTTCTCGACCGCGCGGTCAGGAAGGCCCTTGAAAAGACGGGGCGCAAAATACTCATCGTCAACTTCATCGCTTCCGTGGTGACGAAGTCGTGCTGGGCGGTTCTCGCCGTGACGGTTCTCGCGCGCCTCGGCGTCGATGTCGGGCCGCTCGTCGCCGGACTCGGCGTAACCGGATTCATTCTCGGCTTCGCTTTCCAGGAATCGCTCGGCAATCTCGCTTCCGGACTCATGATAGCGCTCAACGAGCCGTTCAAGGTCGGCGATTTCGTCGAGGCCGCCGGTCTTTCCGGTTCGATTCTCGAGATCAACATGATGGCTACCGTCATGGCGACGCCTGACAACAAGCGCATCGTCCTGCCGAACAAAGCGGTATGGGGCGGGCCGATAACGAACTACAGCGCGCTCGACAAGCGCCGCGTCGATATGCAGGTCGGAATCGCCTACGGCGAAGACGTCGCAAAAGCGATCGAGACGATACGCGGCGTTCTCGCCGGGGTGGAGGGCGTGCTGGAAGAACCCGCGCCCGCGGTCGCCACGGCCGCGCTGGACGCGAGCCAGGTCACGATCAACATCAGGCCCTGGGCGAAGACTTCCGATTACTGGGCCGTGTATTCCGCGACGCTTTCCGCCGTCAAAGACGCTCTCCAGAAGGCCGGGATCGAAATTCCGTTCCCGCAGATCACCGTCCACACGGCAAAGGCCTGAAAGAACCGGAGATGCCTTCGGCGGAAGCGTTCGCCCCGTGCTGCCTGACGGTCGCCGGATCGGACAGCGGCGGCAACGCCGGCGTACAGGCCGATCTTCGCGCGTTCCATGCGTACGGCGTCCACGGATGCACGGTGTTCACCGCGCTCACCGCGCAGAATCCCGGAGGCGTTTACGGCGTTTTGGACGTCCCTCCGGGTTTCGTGGGGCGGCAGCTCGACGCAGTGTTTGGAGCGTATGCGGTGCGGGCGATCAAGACCGGCATGTTTTCTTCCGCCGGCGCGGCCGAAGCGCTTGCGGAGCGCCTTGGCGCGATGGATGCCCGCCCGCCGCTTGTCGTCGATCCTGTCATGGTCGCCACATGCGGCGCTTCGCTTGCGGGCGATGAGGTGAAACGGACGATTCTCGGGCGACTTCTTCCTTTTGCAGCCTTGATTACGCCGAATATTCCCGAGGCGGAGGCGATATGCGGCGTTGCCGGCTCGCAGGAGGATCTCGCCAAGAGGATTTACGAAACGTACGGGACG
>JAFNRY010000097.1 GCA_017385345.1 Kiritimatiellia bacterium | reverse complement strand
GACCGCCGCCGCCGCCGTCAATATTCTCCACAACGGAGATTTCGAAGAAATGGACGAGGACGCCGGTTTCCCCGCCGGATGGACTTTTTCCGCCGGCACGTCGAACGGCGTCGGCACATTCAACGACAATAACAAACACGGTTCGACCGGAAATATTTCGGTGTATCTCGACGAGGCGGCGTACGGATCGGGCAAGATAAACAGCATCGAACAGCGCGTTTATCCTGTTCCTGGCAGTTATTCTTGCAAAGCGCGGTTTTTCCAGCGCTTGAATACCGCTACAAAAGGCGGATTCCGCTATGTTGCTTTGCAAGACGGCAAAGTGCTGAGTGGCAGCTCCCAAACCGTTCCTTCAAATAGCGGAGAATCGTCATCGTGGAATTGGACCAATCTCCAGGAGAACACGACATGTGTGTTCCGTCTCGAGCAGAATCCGAGAACGCAGTCGGGGTCCACCGGCAGCATAGGCATCGACAATGTAGAAGTCTGCCTTTCGTCGCTTATGGTTCCGGCCGGGCAGACTTTGCAGTACCGGCGCGGCGCGATGAATCCGAAATTCGATTTGCGCGTGTTCGGCGGCGCGACTTTGAAATTCATGGTAGCGGAAGGTTTCGACGATCCGCCTCGCTATGTGTGCCTTGCCGAGGGGGCGAAACTCGCCTTCGATTTCACCGGGTGGACCGGCACGACGGCGACATTCTCCGCGAGCACCGGTTTCCGTGTTCTGGGTTCC
Source organism: Kiritimatiellia bacterium (assembly GCA_017385345.1). Classification (GTDB taxonomy): domain Bacteria; phylum Verrucomicrobiota; class Kiritimatiellia; order RFP12; family UBA1067; genus UBA1067. Next base: position 6,998 of record JAFNRY010000097.1, on the reverse strand, counting down.
AACGGCAGTCCAAGCGATAGCACGTTCAATCCTATCGAGCGGTCCGATTTGATCAATGCGACGGGCGTTGAAGCCGCTTTGTCGGAGGACGGCAAATCCATTGTTTTCAAAAAGCGCGGGCGCAAGGGAATCATGGTCGTATTCAAGTAAAGCGCGGCGGCGGTTTTGAGGTTCAACAGGTCATGAAGTGCGAAATCTGCGGAAAAATCGATGCCCAGGCGGCCATAGTTCGCAAACGCGACGACGGTTCCGAGGAAGAGTTGTACGTTTGCGCGGAATGCGCCGGCAAAGAGCGCGTCCGGCGCCAGAAGAAGTCGTTGAGGACGCGCAAGCCGCAGTCCGGCGGGTTGACGGCGACGATAACGCATATCGGTGGGGCCGGCGGGGCAAATCCGTCGCCCAGGGCGCTGGAGACGTTCGCCAGCGCGGTCGAAGGGCTGATACACGACATAGAATCTTCGTTCGGCGGCGCCCGCAAGAACAATACGGCTGACGGCGAAGCGCCGGCGGAGGAGACGCCGCCGGCCGCGCCGGAGGAAGAGTGGGTTCCGGTCAAGCCTTCCGGGGCGCCGGCGGCGCAGCGGCTTTGCGGCGCGCTGCAGCTCGAAGGGCTTTTTCTCATAGGCGATCTGGATGCGGTGAAGCGCGCCTTTTCCGCTCTCGATCTCGGCATGGAGGCGTTTTCCGGCGACGGAGTATCCGATGCCGGCCATGTTTATTCTTTCAAGTGCAGGAAGGGCGACGAGGAGAAGGCGTCGAGGGTGTTGGATTCGCTATACCACCAGGAGCGCGAAGCGCGCACCTGCCTCGCCGTCTCCAAGCACAGAGTGCTTGCGGACGCGATATGCAGGGCTCTTGCGATATTGAAAAATTGCAGGCTGCTCTCGCACGGCGAACTTTTCGACCTGCTTTCGCCTCTCAGGCTCGCCGCGCGCTCCGGATACCTGGACGGCATAGACGAAAAAGCGATCCTTGAACTGATGGAGAGCGCGGAAAACAAAGGCGGCCTGTCGCGCTCCTGCGCGGACGGCGCCGCGCAGGACGGACCGCAGGGCGAGCAGAACCCCGACGAAATAGACGCGCGGGACGCCGAACTCGCCGACGAGATGAACGAGCGCTTCGAGGACGTAGTCCTTAGCGAAAAGGCGGAGAGGGATTTGCAGTGAGTTCCATAAAATTCACAAAGAACGCGCTCGACGCGGTGAACGGCGCCCAGGGGTGCGCAAGAAGCTTCGGCCACGACCACATAGGATCCGAGCACATATTGCTTTCCATCCTCGCGATACCGGGATGCCGGGCCTGCCGCCGGCTTGCCCAGCTCGGCCATTCCCCCGAGGATCTTTCGGAATCGCTGAAAGCGATGATTTCCGGCGAGTCCGGCGCGACGCTGCAGCGCGGCCAGCTGCCGTTTACGGCGCGGACGCGCAAAGTCATAGACATAGCGCAAATCTCGGCCGGCGCCGGCAACGCGGTCGGCACCTGCGATCTCGTGGCCGCCATGCTCCGCGAGGGGGAAAACGCCGCCGCCCAGCTTCTGTTCAACGCCGGCCTTACGGTGGAGAAGTTTCTCGCCGCCGGAACGCAGGACGCCGGCGGAGCCGCGCAGGAAGAGGAAGGGGAGGCCGGCGGCGGACCGGAGGAGGAAGGAGACGACGCCAGAAAGAAGGCCAAGGACCAGAAGACGCCGACCGTGAACGCCTTCGGCCGCGACTTAACCGAACTCGCGCGCCAGGGCGCGCTCGATCCCGTGGTCGGGCGGACGAAGGAATTGAAGCGTCTCGTCCAGATTCTTTCGCGCCGCACGAAGAACAACGCGGTGCTGATAGGCGAGGCTGGCGTCGGCAAGACCGCAGTAGTGGAAGGGCTAGCCCAGGCCATACACCGCGGTGAAGTGCCGGAGAAGATGCAGGGCAAGCGCGTCGTCGCCGTGGACATGGCGCGCGTGGTCGCGGGGACGCAGTACCGCGGACAGTTCGAAGAGCGGCTCAAGAAAATAGTCGACGAGACGAAGCGCAGCGGCAATATCATTCTTTTCCTCGACGAAATCCACACCATGGTCGGGGCCGGCGGCGCCGAAGGAGCCATGGACGCCGCGAATATACTCAAGCCGGCCCTCGCCCGCGGCGAACTCCAGTGCGTCGGCGCGACGACCCTCAAGGAGTACCGCAAGTCGATCGAGAAGGATGCGGCGCTGGAACGCCGCTTCCAGTCCGTGCTCGTGGAAGAACCCTCGGTGGCGGAGACGATCGAAATCCTCCGCGGAATCGCGCCCAAGTACGAGGAGCACCACGCGGTGAAGTTCACCGACGGGGCGCTGCGCGCCGCCGTCGAACTGACGGCCCGCTATCTCCCTGCCCGGCAACTGCCGGACAAGGCGATAGACGCCATGGACGAAACCGGCGCCCGCCTGCGCATGGCCGCCAGCGCGAGGCCGCGCAGTCTGGTCAAGCGGCAGGAGGAAATAGACCGCCTGCGCGGCGCCAAGGATATCGCCGTGAAAGACGGCGACTTCGACACCGCGGCCCAGTACCGGGAAAAGATAAAGAAACTCTCGGCGGAATTCGCCGAGGCTCTTTCGAAATGGCGCTCCGAGCACGCCGAGACGCTGGTGGAGGCCGGTGAGGCGGACGTGGCGGAGACGGTCTCTTCCATGAGCGGCGTCCCCGCCGAGAAGATGAACGCCGCGACGGCCGAGAAACTGCTCGGCATGGAGAAATCGCTTTCGGAGGTGGTCGCCGGACAGGACGAGGCGGTGGCGGCCGTGGCCAGGGCTTTGAGGCGCAGCCGCGCTTTTTCCGCGGATCCGAAGCGCCCCATAGGAAGCTTTCTCTTTCTCGGTCCGACGGGCGTCGGGAAAACGCATCTCGCCAAGATGCTCGCTGAGCGCATATACGGCGACGCAAAGGCGCTCGTCACGATAGACATGAGCGAGTATCAGGAGAAATATTCCTCGTCGCGGCTTGTAGGCGCCCCTCCCGGCTACGTGGGCCACGACGAAGGCGGTCAGCTCACCGAGAAAGTGCGCCGCCGCCCGTATTCCGTCGTCCTCTTCGACGAGTTCGAAAAGGCGGATTCGGACGTGTGCAACATGCTGCTCCAGATTCTCGACGACGGCCGTCTGACGGACGGGCAGGGGCGGACGGTGGACTTCCGCAACACCATCGTCATATGCACCGCGAATCTTGGCTACGATTTCACGCGCGGCGGCCGCGCACTCGGCTTCGCCGCCCGAACCGGCGATTCCGGTTACGAGGCCATGAAGGAGAAGCTCGTATCGGAGTGCAAGCGCGTGTTCCGTCCGGAGCTGCTCAACCGTTTCGACGAAACCGTCGTGTTCAGGAAACTCGGCAGGGACGATCTCGCAAAAATACTCAAGACGGAAATCGCCGCGCTGAACGAGCGGCTGGCGCAGTCCGGCATCGCGCTCGGTCTGACGAGAAAGGCTTCCGATTTTCTCGTCAAGGAGGCGGAGGGCAGCGCGCTCGGCGCGCGCCCGCTGCGCCGTCTGGTGCAAAAGTACGTCGAAGACCCGGTCGCCGAGGCGATTCTCGGCGGCGGCGTCTCGGGGCCGCTGAAACTCGATCTCGCGCCTGACGGCGGCAAGCTCGTCTTCAGAAAGCGCGACGCGGGGCGCGACTGCAATTTGGTATAATCGCCCCGGAAGAGGTTTCTGCATGTACCGTAGGCACAACACAGGACCGGGGAGCGCCGCCGGAGCAGCGGCCGCCGGAGAATAGGCGGAATCTTGGGCTATTCCAGAAAAGGCGGCGGGACGGCTTCGCCGGGAGGGGCGGCGAGGGTCGTGCGCGCGTCCGCGCAGGCTCCGTCCGCGCCGGCCGCGAAAGCCAAGTCCGCCAAGAGCTCGTCCATCTGGAACATGCAAATCGGCGGCTCCGCCGCGAAGACGAGCATGACGAAGATGGAGGTGCTGCTGTTCACTTCGGAACTGGCCGACCTCATCGAAGCCGGCATGACGCTCGGCCAGGCACTCCAGGCCCTCGCCGGACAGGGGGACGAGAACAGCGGCCAGCGGTTCGTCTGCCAGGATCTTTGCGACAGGATCGTAAGAGGCGAGAATTTCTCCGACGCCTGCGCCGGCCACCCCAAGACCTTCGAACCTCTGTACGTCAACATGGTGCGCGCGGCGGAAGCCTCGGGCGCCATGGTGGAGGTTCTGCGCCGCCTTTCCGACCACTACGAACGCTACGACGCCATGCGCGCGAAGATAAAAAGCGCGCTCAGCTATCCGATGATTGTGCTTGTTTTCGGAGTGGTCGCGGTGATACTCGCGCTCGTTCTCATCATACCCAAGTTCGAGAAGGTGTTTGCGTCGATGGGCGCTACCCTCCCGCTGCCAACGCGGATGCTCATAGGAATGTCGAACGCGCTCATACAGTACGGGTGGCTGATGGCCATAGGCGTCGCCGCGGCGTACGGCTGGTACAGGCGCTGGAAGAACACTGAGGGCGGTAAACTGAAGATCGACGGCTGGAAACTGCGCGCGCCGCTGATCAAAGGCATCGTCGCGGCCGGCGCCTATTCGACCCTTGCATACACCCTCAAGACGCTTCTCGTAAACGGAGTCAACGTCCTCCAGGCCTTGAAGATCGCGGAGGAGACGTGCGGCAACGCCGTCATAGGCCAGGCGCTCGCGGTCGCGAGGAAGCGCGTCACCGACGGAACGAGCATTTCCGGCCCGCTCGCGTCGTCTGGCGTGTTCCCGCGCATGATGACCGACATGCTCGCCGTCGGCGAACAGGCCGGGGACATGCCTTCGTCGCTCGAGCACATCGGCCGCCGCTACCAGAAGGACATGGACAGGAACATCGCCTCGTTCACCAACGCTCTCGAACCGATCCTCATAATCATGATAGCCGGCGTCATCGGCTTCATCGCCATCGCGATTCTGACGGCGGTGTTCGAAGTATCTGCGACATTGGGATGAAAAACACAGACAGCGCCAGAGAGCCGGCAACGGTCGAAGAAGCCGCCGACAAGTTCGTTTCGCTGGATATTTGGGACACGGTCTCTTCCAGCAACTGGATCGTAAAGCCGGCCGGCACGGCCGTGCCTTATTTCTGCACCGTGATGAAGGGCGACGGAGGGATAGTCCGCTATCGTCTTCTAATGATCGAGGGATGGCAGACGTTCCACGACTACATACGCGGCCGCATAGATCCCGATTACGGATTCTACAGCACGCCGATGGAAATTCCGCACTACGAGCTTGCCGCGAGGACTGACGGACGGGCCCCGGTGTTCCGCCACGACGCCGGCTACGTTCCGCTTCCTGTGCAAGGCGGACGCGACGGCGAGCTGTGCCGCAAGATTCTCTGGCAGTGCTGCGGCGTGGCGATGCGCATGGAGACCGACCCCACCCTCCCGATGTCGTGTTCGCAGCAGCAGGCGATGTTCGGGCGCGAAGAGTCGGCGTCGGGGGAATGGTCCGACAAGGCGTTTCCGATACCGCAATCCCGCCCTTACACGGAGAAGATAGCGATAAGGAAGGATATAATCGCGAAAGTGAAGGATCTGCCGTTCAAGGCGGACGAGACGCTGGAGCTGGATTTTGGCATAGACGCGGGCTACATAACGTCGGATCCGCCTCCGCGTTTCGCGTATCTGCTGTCTGCCGTCGATGCGGCGACCGGGGAGAAGGCGATATGGATGAGCTCGTCCGTAAACCGCGACGGCTCGCTGAAGAAGCTGTGGGAGGATGCGCCCGAAGCGGTCATGATAGGCATTGCGCGGCGCGGCAGGGTGCCCGGAGAGATAAAAGTGAGATCGGGCCGCGTGTTCAGGTTCATGCGGCCGCTGTGCATGGAGCTTCCGCTCAAACTGTCGATGCACGCGTCGCTGCCGATGCTGGAGAAGGTCAAAGCCGCGCGTCTGCGCGGCGCAGTATCGCGCCCTTGAGATACCGGCCTTCCGGAAATGCGAGGGCCACCGGGTGATCGGCGCTCTGGCCGGTGGTCGCGATGCATTGCATGCGCCGTCCGGCGTCCGCCGCCGCCTCCGCGAGCACCTGGCCGAACAGACGCCGGTCCATCGCCCCGGAACACGAGAACGTGGCCAGTATTCCGCCGGGTCGCAGCAGTTTCATCGCGAGAAGATTGATGTCTTTGTAGCCCCGCGCGGCCTTCATGGTCTGCGAGCGCGTTTCGGCGAACTTCGGCGGATCGAGCACGATCATGTCAAACGTCGCTCCGCGGTCCCGGCATTCGCGCAGATATTTGAACACGTCCGCTTCGGCGTATTCCATTTTCGTCCCGCATCCGTGCGAGAGCGCTTCGTTCTTCTTGGCAAGCGCGAGGGCGGAGGGCGAGACGTCCACTTGCACGACCGAAGCCGCTCCGCTCTCCCGCGCGAACAACCCGAATCCGCCCGTGTAGCAGAAGCAGTTCAAGACGTCGAGGCCGTTTGCGAGCGCCCCGACCGCCGCGCGGGCGTCGCGTTGGTCCAGATAGAAGCCCGTCTTGTGGCCGTTGCGCACATCGACGAGGAAGCGGCATCCGCCTTCGCGTATTTCCACGAGTTCCGGCGGCGCGGCGCCGAGAATCGTGGCGAAGGCGTCCGCGTCCGCGCCGGCCAGCCCCTCTTTGGCTCTTGCGGCGACATCGCGCCTTTCCGATACTCCAGTGCAGCCTGGAGCGAACTTCATCAGCGCAGCGGCGATTTCCTCTTTGCGCATTTCGGCGCCGGCCGACGAGAACTGACATACGACATGCCCCGCGTAGAAATCCGCCGTCGCGCCGGGAAGGAAATCGTTTTCCGCGTTGACGAGCCTGACGGCATCGGTGTATCCGTCCGCGAAGAATGCGGCGCGGCGCGCTATCGAAGCGGCCACGAGTTCTTCCACCGGTTCGTCCGGTATCATGCGGACGCGGATTTGCGAGGCCGGCGAATACCAGCCACGGCCCAGCCTGGAGCCGTCCGCCCCGTATACTTCCACAGTGTCGCCGGCACCCGCCTCGCCGGAGGCTATGGCGCCCGAAAAT
>JAFNRY010000096.1 GCA_017385345.1 Kiritimatiellia bacterium | reverse complement strand
GTTCTCGGCGTCTCCAACGCCACCCTCGCCCACCGCTGGAGCTTCAACGGCTCGCTCGAGGATTCCGTGACCGGCGACACCGCGACGATGGCAGGCGGATCCTACACCGCCGACGGCGTCCGCTTTGTCGGCGGCAGCAGGGACTCCAACTACGTCTCCCTCGGCGCGAACAAGATGCCGTCCGACAGCGTGACGCTCGAATTCTTCTCCACGACGCGCACTCTCGGATGGCCGAAGATGTTCTGCCTCGGCAACAGCACAAGCGACGGAATCAGTTTCTCGTTCCAGCGCGGCAGCAGCCCCGACGCCGGCATATCGGGCATTGAAATCTACGACACGAGCAACGGCCATTATGTGAACGGCATCCCGAACGCCCTCGAGGCGAACAAGCCGTACCATTTCATCTTCACCTTCTCTTGCGACGGAACCGACACGGTCTTGAAGGGCTACTGCATCGACTTGACGAATCCCAGCGTGGTCAGGGGCGAATTCACCCGGACGCTCGCCGGCTGGAAATTGCGCGAAAAGGTCTCCCTCGACACGTTCAACCTCGGCTGGTCGTTCTGGAGCGACGGCGCTCCGAGCGCGGACTTCGACGAAGTCCGCGTGTGGGACGGCGTCCTTTCCGCCACTGAAATCCTCGCCAGCGCGGCGGCAGGCGCCGACGCCGTCGTAACCAAGGAATCCGATCCGACCGTCGTTCTTTTCGAGTACGATTTCTCCGGCGGCGCCAACAACTTCAGCGGCATCGTGGCCGATCCCGTCGTGAACGACGCCTCCTATCTGCCCGTCCACGGCACGAATGGATACGGCACCGCCGTCCACCCTGCCGGATACGGCCCGATATCGCTCGGCGAAACGTATCTCAACGGCGACTGGACGCTCGCGATGTCCTTCAAGTCGTGCGACGTCGAGAACGGCATCCTCCTCGCCCTCGGCGGCGACGGCATGTCGTCCATCGGCCGCGAACTGCGCATCCTCTCCTCCTCCACTTCCGGCAAGCTGAGCGCAGTCATGGCGCAGACGTGGAATGTAAATTACAACCAGAACACGCCGGCTTCGCTCGTGCTGACGGATCTCGGCGACACGACCGGCTCGTTCCACACGCTTGTCGCCGTTTATACGAAGGACGACGCGATGATCAAGCTCTACTGGGACGGCGCGTACAAGGGCGAGTTCAATTCGCTGAACGAAATGGGCGCGGACAAGGTGTTCCGTTCCAACCTCCAGTTCGGCGGTTCGTTGAACAACACCGTTGCATCGCACGTATCCACCGCCTCGAATCTCAACGTCGCCTTCCAGAACGTGACGTTCTACACCGAGGCGCTCGGCGCCGATGCGATTTCTGAATACGCGGCGGCGTTCCCGTCCGCGGCGGCGACCTCCACGACCATCGACGGAGCGCTCTTCGACTACGGCTTCACGACGGGCGCGATGGTCTATGACGGCACGATCGAAGACCCCGTCACGAACGCGCCCGGCTACACCGCCGTCAATGGCGCGAGCGGGTACGGCACGGCCGTCCACGCCTGCGGTTACGGCGCGATCGAGGATGGCGAGAACATCCTCAACAACGGCGACTGGACGCTCGCGATGTCCGTCAAGTCCTGCGACGTCGAGAACGGCATCCTCCTCTCCCTCGGCGGTAGCGGCAAGGCGTCCCTCGGCCGTGAACTGCGCATCCTCTCCTCCTCCACGCCCGGCAAGCTGAGCGCTGTCGCAGCGCAGACCTGGGACCTGACCGAGCCGCTGAACGCGCCGGCTTCGTTCGAGTTGACGGGTCTCGGCGACACGACCGGCTCGTTCCACACTCTTGTCGCCGTCTATACGAAGGACGACACGAAGATCAAACTGTACTGGGACGGCGTTCTCAAGGGCGAGTTCAATTCGCTGCAGGGCATAGGCGAGGACAAGGTGTTCCGCTCGTTCTTCCAGTTCGGCGATTCGGTGAACGGCCAGACGTATTCGTCCCTCAATCATGTTCCGACAGCCTGGTGCCCCGACGCGGCGTTCCAGGACGTGCGGTTCTACACCAGGGCGTTCGACGCTGACGAAGCGCTCGCGTACGCGCTCGAGTTCCCGGCGGTCGCCGCGGCGACGTCCGCAATCGATGACGTCACCTTCCGCCACGACTTCACGAACGGCACTCTCGTGGCGACTGGCGACGGATGGACCGACAGCGGCCTTGCCAGCACGGGAACGGCCGTCGAGGGCGTGCCTGGCGGCGCGGCGTTCCCGTCCAAGGACGGCTACGGCACGGTCGTGGAGGCCTCAGCCGCGACTGGACGATGGCCATGCAGTTCAGAGGGCCGGAAGTGGAGGAAGGTAAGGCGGTCATCTTCTCCTACGGCGGCGTCGAGGAGGGCAACAAGAGGTCCATCTCCATCTGCCGGACGGCGGAAGGCAAGCTCGTAGCGCAGACAGTGCAGAACTGGGGCGGCGGCGTGAACGCGACCTCCAGCATCGAACTGGGCGACGATGCGGACAGGATTTTCCATACGCTCGTCATCGTAAACGAACGCAACATCAAGACCGACTACCAGTGGGGGTGGGCCTCCGGAATGCAGTCGTTCTACCTCGACGGCAAGTTCGCCGGCGCCATATCCGACGGCAACGGGCAGGAGCGCGCGCTGATGGACACGTTCCGCTACGGCGCGATCTACAACAGAACCTTCGACGGCATAACCGAGCCGGCGGCGGAGAGTGGCCTCGCGTTCCGCGACCTGCGCTTCGCGGCGAAGGTCTGGACGTCGGCGGAAGCCAAGGCGTACGCGATCGACCGCCAGCTGGCGGGCGAAGACTACCTCTTCGACTACCGCTTCACTTCCGGGGCGAAACATTTCTACGGCGACGGGCTTTCCGATTTCGTGACGACCGCGGCCGGCTACACGCCGGTCAACGGCACGGACGGCTACGGCACCGCGGTCCACGCCTGCGGCTACGGGGCGATTCCGGACGGCGGAAGCATCCTCAACAACGGCGACTGGACGCTCGCGACGTCCTTCAAGTCCTGCGCCGTCTCTAACGGCGTAATCCTCGCCCTCGGCGGCGACGGAAGGGCGACGGAAGGGCGCGAATTGCGCATACTTTCCTCTTCAGTGCCCGGAGAGCTTCTGCTGGGCGTCGTGCAGACGTATTCGTACGGTGGCAGAGCCTCCGCCTACCAGAACATGCCGGCTTCGCTCGCGCTGACGGATCTCGGAGACACGACCGGATCGTTCCATTCGCTCGTCCTCGTCTTTACGGCAAGCGACAAGACGCTGAAGGCGTACTGGGACGGCGAATACAAGGGCGAGTTCAACTCCGCCCAGGGCATGGGCACGCTGTTCAGGAGCTGGCTGCAGTTCGGCCAGTCGAAGAACAGCGTTCTGGGGTATGATTCAGAAGACGGCACGAATTACACGCTCGTCAATCCCGCCCTCGTGCACGTTCCGACGGCGTACCATCCCGACACGGCGTTCCAGGACGTGAGGCTCTTCGGGAAGGCGCTTGGCGACGACGAGATCGCGGCGTATGCTGCCATGTTCCCGGCGGCGGCGGCGACGAAGAGCAACATCGACGACTACGGCTTCCGCCACGACTTCTCGTCCGGCAGGCTCGTCATGACGGGCGAAGGCTGCACCGATGGCGACGGCGAGGGCGCGGACGGCATTGCCGGCACGGGAACGAGGGTCTTCGGCCCGAGGCTCGACGGAAAGTACGTCAAGGCCGCGTTCCCGTCCAAGGACGGCTACGCCACGATCGATGACGGCCTCAACCGCGACTGGACGATCGCGATGTACGTGAAGGCCCCGTCGGTTTCCGACGGCAACGCCGTAATGTTCTCCTTCGGCGGTCTCGAGGAGAGCGGCAGGAGGTCGATCGCTCTCTGTAGCTCCTCCACCGGCTCGCTCTTCGTTCAGATGGTGCAGCGCTGGGGCGCAAGCGAGGATGCCGTCAACGCGCCCGCGAGCCTCGATCTCGGCGGCGACGTCGCGGATGGCAAGTTCCACACCATCGTCGTCGTCAACGAGCGCAACATCAAGAACACCGACGATCCCTCCTACCCGTGGAACACCGGCATGCTTTCCTTCTACCTCGACGGCGAGTATAGGGGATCGTTCACGGACAAGAACGGGCAGGAGAGAACGCTGATGGACAAGATCCGCTACGGGGCGCTGTACAACAGGACGCATTCCAGCGTCGCCGAGCCGGGCGAGGAGAGCGGCCTTGCGTTCTGCGACCTGCGCTTTATTCCGCGCGTCTGGACGGGCGCGGAGGCGGCGGACTACTCGGCGGCGTTCCCCGTCGCGGAGCAGTCCAGCGCGCCGGGCTTCACGATCTTCCTGCAGTAGTCCGCCGGGACATGCAGAAGCGTTTCGAACACGAGAAAGAAAGGCAATGAGATGAAAGCAAGCAAACTGATCGCCATGGCGGCGGTGGCGACTACGGCGACGGCGTTCGCCGCCACGCCCGACGCCCTGATACACCGCTGGAGCTTCAACAACAGCCTTGAAGACACCGGCTCGATCGGCGGCATGACCGCCACGCTCGGCGGCAACGCCGCGCTGTACAATAAAACCTCCGTGCGCGTGCAAAGAGGCGGCGACCCCGTGGAACTCGGCGCGAACCCGATTCCCTCCGACCTCGGCGACACGCCGTTCACCATCGAGGTGTGGGCCACGCCGACGTCGCTGGACACTTATCGCGGCATGTTCTCCCTCGGCGAGCGCAGCAACACCAGCGCCAAGGGCTTGATGGGCGTGTTCCAAGGCTTCAGGCAGGTTCGTGAAGGCGGAGAGGCGGAATACGGTCCGGTCTGGCAGGCGGTCGCCGGCAAGGTCAACGGCAGCACGGGACAAAACGTCGCCATGACGCCGGGCGGCATTTCCGCCAACACGCCCTACTACTTCGCCTACGTCGTGATGCCGAAGGGCGACAACTCCTCCGCCACGGTCATCGGCTACGTCTATAATGCATCCACCGGCGCGCAGGTCGGCAAGAGCATCATGTACACCGTGACGGACTGGACGACGTCGCAGTTGGCGCAATCCTGGTTCGGTCTCGGCACGACGCCCTGGGGCGACGCAACTCCCGGCGCGGACTACGACGAAGTGCGCGTGTGGAAGACTGCCCTCACGCCCGGCCAGGTCGCGGCGCACGTCGCGCACGGCCCTGATGCGATTCCAGGCGACGGCAGCGTATCCGACGGGCGCCTCCGCACGGAGTCCGCAACCCTCGCCCACCGCTGGAGCTTCAACGGCTCGCTTGCGGACTCGGTCACCGGCGACACCGCGACGATGAAGGGCGGGTACTACGCCGCCAACGGCGCCGTCCGCTTCGCCGGCGGCAACAAGGGCGACTACGAGATCGCTCTCGGCGCGAATATGCCGTCCGACAGCGTGACGCTCGAATTCTTCTCCACGACGCGCAGTCTTGGATGGCAGAAGCTGTTCTGCCTCGGCAACGGTCAAACCGACGGTATCAGCTTCTCGTTCCAGCGCGGCGGCAACCCCGCCGCCGGCGTATCGGGCCTCGAAATCTACGACAAGAATGGCGGCCATTATGTGGACGGCATCCCGAACGCCCTTGAATCGGACAAGCCGTACCTTTTCACGTTCACCTTCTCCTGCGACGGAACCGACACCGTC
>JAFNRY010000095.1 GCA_017385345.1 Kiritimatiellia bacterium | reverse complement strand
CCCTGTTCGAACATGGACAAAGCGGACTGCCTGCAGCCGATTTCCGCGGCTACAGTGCTCTGGGACAGCCCCGCGGACCGTCTCGCCTCTTTCAGTCTGAGGCACACTTCTGGACTCAAATTCGTCACGGTCTTATATTATGCACTTTATTTCACGCCCTTGCAAGCGGTTATTCCGCCGTTCTTTGCGCCGCCGGCATATTTGCTATAATGGCGGAAATGAAGTTGATAGAAGAACTGAAGCTGCGGGGACTCGTGGAAGCGGCAACCTCGCTGGAACTTGAAAAGGCGCTCGACAGGCCTCTCACGGTCTATTGCGGGTTCGACCCTTCGGCCAGAAGTCTGCAGGCCGGCAATCTCGTTTCGATCATGGTGCTGCGGCGCTTCCAGCTCGCCGGACACAAGGTCATAGCGCTCGTCGGCGGCGCAACGGGACTGATAGGCGATCCCAGCGGCAAGTCCGCCGAACGCAACATGCTGACTGTCGAGCAGGTCGAGGAGAACAAACGAGGCATAAAAGAGAATCTTTCGCGCATTCTCGACTTCGACGGACCCAACGCGGCCGTGCTGGCGGACAACTACGACTGGTACAAAGGCACGAGCGCGATTGAATTTCTGCGCGACATAGCGATAAACTTCCGCGTGCCGCAGATGCTCGCGAAAGAGAGTGTCAAGAAACGGCTCGAAGCCAGCGAGGGGGCGCTGACCTTCACCGAGTTCTCCTACCAGATTTTGCAGGGCAACGACTTTCTGCATCTTTACGACAATTTCGGCTGCACGCTGGAGGTGGGCGGCGCCGACCAGTGGGGCAACATCACGGCCGGCACGGATCTTGTGCACCGTATGCGCGGTAAGGAGGTCTTCGGCCTTACGTTCCCGCTGCTGCTCGATTCTTCCGGCCGCAAGTTCGGCAAGTCCGAGGGGAACGCCCTGTTTCTGGACAAGACGCTCACCGGCGTGTACGACTGGTACCAGTATTTCCTGCGGTCCGCGGACGAGGACGTTATCCGCTACCTCAAGGTGTTTTCGATGAAGAGCCTCGAGGAGATAGCGTCTCTCGAGGAGCGAATGAAGGCGGATCCCGGCGCGAGGATACCGCAGAGGGCGCTTGCGGAGGAGCTTACCCTGCTCGTGCACGGCGAAGACGGGCTGCGGGCGGCGCAGACGGCCACCGGCGCGCTTTTCGGCGGCAGTGTCTCCGGAAAGAGCGCGGACGAACTTGAGGCCATATTCAAGGACGTCAAGTCTGGTTCGCTGCGCAGGGAGGACGCCGTCGGCAAGAGCGTGTATGCGGTGGCGGCGGCGGCGGGGATGTTCAAGTCGAACGGCGAAGCGCGGCGCATGGCGTCGCAGGGCGGGCTTTCCCTCAATGGCGAAAAAGCGGACGACAAGCGCGTGTTCGCCGAAGAGGATCTGATCGACGGCCGTCTCGCGGTGCTGCGCCAGGGCCGCAAGAACAACTTCCTTCTGCGAATCGATTGAAGACCATCGAGAAATACGTTTTCCGCTCTTTCATGACGGGATTCGCCACCGCGTTCCTCGTCTTGAGTTTCGTCCTAACCATCGGACTGCTCGTGCAGATCGCGGGCTACATAATCGACGGTCTTCCGGCGCGCCTGATCGGTCGCTTCGCGGCCGTCAGCTTTCCGGAAACGCTGCAGTGGACGATACCGCTCGCGCTGCTGGTCTCCAGTGTGCTGACCTTCTCGCGCCTCTCGGCCGACAGCGAGATTTCAGCCATGCGCGCCTGCGGCATAAACCTCTGGGCCGTGATGAAGTACCCTGCGCTCTTCGCCGCCGCCTGCACCGTCCTGTGCGCCTGGATCAACAACGAAATCGTCCCGCGCGGCCACGAGGTTCGCCGCTCCCTGGCGTCGAGAATCTCGGTCGGCAACGCCATCGACCTGATCGAGCCGGGGCGCAAGATAACGGACTTCCCGGGCGTTACGCTCTACGTCGCGCGCAAGGAGGGAAACTGGCTCTACGACGTGACCGCGACCGATACCACGGATACCAACGTCGTCAGGACCATCCATGCCGAGAGGGCGCTCGCGACAGGCGAGGGGAAAGACATGGCGCTCGATCTCTACATGGTGAAGGTCGATCCGGTCGATGCGGGGCGCGGCGGCATGGCCAGCGGGCGCTACGTGCACTATCCTGTGAAGATGAAAGACGGCAAATACACCAAGAAAAACAAGGATCTCACATTCCGTGAAATCGTCGCGAAGATGCGGGCCGATCGCGCCGCGCTGCGCGCCGGCGCGGTTTCGCGCAAGGCCGCCAGGCGGGATTTCTCCAAACTCAAGGTCGAGTTCTCCAAGCGCTTCGTTTTCGCGATGGCCTCTCTGTGCTTCGTGCTCGTGGGAGTGCCGCTCGGAATCCGTTCGCAGCGCCGGGAATCGACCGCCGGTATGGCGGTGTCGCTCTGCGTCGCGCTCGGCTACTATCTTTGCGCGATGCTGATGCTCAGCATGCAGAAGAACTACGCGATCCATCCCGAGACGCTTCTGTGGCTGCCGGTCGGCGCGTGCTTCGCGCTTTCGGCGTACTTGACGCGCAGAAATCTCTGACGGCGCGGCCGCGGCGCGCGGCCCGGTGAAACCAATCCGACAAGGAGAAAAGACATGGCGAAAATACATCCTACGGCGATAGTGGAAGACGGCGCTAAACTCGGCGAAGACGTCGAGATCGGTCCGTGCGCCCATATCGGTCCGTACGTCTCGCTCGGCGATGGAACCACCGTCGGCCAGGGCGCGATAATCGACGGGCATACGAAAATAGGTTCGAAGTGCCAGATTTTCCCGTACGCGCTCATAGGAATGAAGACGCAGGATCTGAAATACCGCGAAGGTTCCGTCAGCTACGTGGAAATAGGCGACCGGACGGTGATCCGCGAATTCGCCACCGTGCATCTCGGGACGGCGGACGGAGAGAAGACGGTCATCGGCAGCGACTGCCTGTTCATGGCGTACTGCCACGCGGCGCACGGATGCATACTCGGCGATCACGTGATATGCTCGAACTGCGTGCAGCTGGCCGGCGACGTCCATATCGAGGACTGGGCGATCATCGGCGGCTGCGCGGCGGCGCATCAGTTCTGCACCGTAGGCAGGCATTCGATGACCGGCGGCATGAGCAAGATAAGGCAGGATGCTCAATTTTTTTTGCAAAGATACAAAATCAAAATGGTTTGCTTCGTCACTTCGCTCCTTGTAATGACGCTTTTTTACTTTCTTTGACATTGAGTTTGTGCTTGCCGGCGGGAATGGTGTATTCCTTGGCAGGGAACTGGAGTTTGCCGTCGAGGGCGAAGTTGAACTGGCCTTCGGCAGCGACGGTGATTGTCTCCGCGCGGTCGAGCATGAAAGCCTTCGAGAACTCGACGGTGACGTAGTGCGAGTCCTGCTTCCAGAAAGGTGGAAACATGGCACCGCGCTCGGTGCGACGGTTGTTGAAGATATTGCCGAGCCAGATTTCGAAGTCGCCCGGATACCAGATCCAGGTGGGAGCCTCACCCCCTACCCCTCTCCGATTGGCGAGGGGCGTAATATGCTTTGTATTCATTTATCGTTTGCCTGCTTTTTGTTTATTATTGTGCTGACGTTCGGCCCAT
>JAFNRY010000094.1 GCA_017385345.1 Kiritimatiellia bacterium | reverse complement strand
GCAGCAACACCTCCACCAACTGGTTCCGCGGCTCCGCCGTGGCCGACTCCGGCAGCTACAGCATGTACATCTCCGCCAACAATGGCACCTCCTACCGTCCATTCTCATACACCGAAGTTGTCAATGCTGCCGTCTACCGCGACATCGACTTCGGCACCGTGGACAGCAGCTTCACCATCTCCTTCCGCGCACGCGTCGGCGGTACCCTCAGCAACACCTACGACGGCGTGATGGTATTCCTCGTCGACCCGTCCTTGCCGACTATCCCCTCCTCCAGCAACATCACCTCGCCCTGGGGCAACGTCAACGACCTCTACCGCATCGCTTCCGCACGTCTCGACACCAACTGGAACACCTACACCGCCTCCTTCGACACCATTCACGGCATCCATCGCGTTCTCGATGGCCTCTATCTGCTCCTGCTTGGAAAGCTTCTGTCCGGGGCGCGACTGTATGGTTATCGTCGCGGATGGGGTGTTGGGGTCTTTGAGGACGGTTCGATCCACGAGCTGGGCGTAGGTTTCGAGAACCATTTCGAGGGGGGCCTGGAAGAGGTTGAGGTCGCTCGCCTTGTCTTTTTCGGCCTCGGAGTCGATAGCGGAGGAGGCTGCGACGGCGCCGGAAGCTGCGGCGTCGCCGGCGCTCTGGCCCCGGGCGGAGGCGGCGCCCTGCGCGCCACCGTTCTGGAGCACGCCCTGCGCGCCGCCGCCGAGGTTGCGGCCCGGCCTGTTCAAGAGGCGCCGCCCGGAGCCGCCGTTCAGCCCCTGCGCGGCGAGCGCGAACGCCGCGAGCGCCGCCGCGGCCGCCGTGAAAATCTTCTTCGCCATGTCACCCACGCTCCCTTCCACTGCTTGCTACTTCTCCTTGAAAACGCACACGAGCGTCATGTTGCCGCCGAGATAGCCCTTTCGCTTGCCGGGCGAGAAACTCAGCGACTGGACGTCAAACTTGCCTTTGTCGGTGTTCTCCAGCTCGTACAGGAACTTCACAAGCGATTCGAAAGCGCCGCTCCACCTGATATCGACCGTCGTCTGCTTCATGTCGCCGGCGTCTTCCACCTTGCCCGGCTTGCGCTCGGTTATGAAAATGCTGGTATCCGCGGCGATTTCGTCCATCACGCCCATCCACACCGTATCGGCGCTCTGGCCCGCTTCGACGACGGGGATCCGGGAAGCCTCCTCGTCGTAGAGGCCGTCCCACATCGCGCGCTCGGAGATCGTGCGACGCTCTTTCTGGAGGTTCGCCTCGGTGCGGGCGAGGGTCTTCCGGGCGTCCTCCCAGGAATAGCGACCCTTTACGAACCAGAAGCCGGCGGCGAGGGCGTAGAGCGCGGCCACGCCAAGCCCAGCCATCACGGCCTTTTCCTTCACCGACGCCGCCATCACTCCTCCTCCTGCGCCTTGAACGAGCACTCGATGTCGAAGACGGCCTTCGAGCCGCGGGATACGACGCCGCGAGGAAGCGCAACGTCGGCGAAGAACGGCGTCTCGCCGTCTTCTTCGTTCTCGCTGATCTGCGAAAGCATCACGCCGGCGAGCCCGTCCTTGAAATTGTAAACCTTCTGCTGGTCGCCGTCCTCCGCCGTACCGCTGAAAGAGAGCTTTTCGCCGCGCTTGAAGTTCCACTTCGAGAGAAGTATCTGCTCCGGCATCGCGGAAGCCACGACGCGAAGCGATTCGAGCGCGCCGAGATCGTGGTTGGATACGAGGCGCACGGCCTCGACCTGGCGCTTCTTTTCGTTCACCTTGTTGTAGGCGGACCTGTGCTGGCGGCGAACGGTCTCGAGGCGGTCGGTCATGAAGCCGTAAACGAAAGGCCCGCCGGCGATCGCGGCCATGGCGAGAAGCCAGAGGCAGCCGGCGGCGGCGAGGATCCGCCCCGCCTTGCGCTTGAAGCGCGTCTCGTCGAGGACTTCGGCCCATTCGGCGGGGAGGGCGTTCAGCGAGCCGGGTTCGAGGGAGCGTTCCGCCACGCCTGCGACGGCCGCGCCCTCGGGCGCGACAAGGCGGCGCACCGGCCCGAAAACCGAAAAGTCTTCTCCGGCGCTCGCCGGAAAGGATGCCCCGGCGGGGGCGGCGGGGGCGGCCTCTCCGTCAGCGGCGGCGGAAGAATCGTCCGCGGCGGGGGCGGCAGAGGCGGCGGCGGGAGCCTGGTCGATCAGCACTACCTCGGCGACCGGCGCCGGGCCGGCGAAGTCCTC
>JAFNRY010000093.1 GCA_017385345.1 Kiritimatiellia bacterium | reverse complement strand
CAGCGTTCGAGCAGGCCCATCGGAGCGAGGCACGAAAGGTACCAGGCGAGCTCCTGAACCTCAGGCACGTCGCTCTGGCGGTACACCACGGTCTTTTCCGGATCGAGTCCGCAGGCGAGGTAGTCGAGCGCCACGTCTCGCGTCGCCTCGCGCAGGGCGGCGCCGTCGCGCACCGTCGTCATCGCGTGGAAATTGGCTATGAACATGAAGTTGCCGCCCTTCTCTTGAAGGTCGAACATCGACTTCATGGCCCCGAAGTAGTTGCCCCAGTGCAGTTTGCCTGAAGGCTGTATTCCCGTCAGCGTCCTCATCGGCGGATTATTCTACCAAAATCAGAAGGCGAACTCCACCTGCCAGCGGACGAACCACGCCGGCTTGTCGGTCTCGAAGTAGTCGCCCGGATTGAACAGTTCGGCGTATATGTGGCCGAATATCTCGAAGCGCTCGCCCTTGCCCCTGTCGGCCGTCAGGATCGGGAAATCGTAGCGCACGAGGCTGAGTACGCCTTTGAAGGAGCCGTCGCCGCCGCCGAGCCCGTCGTCGGTCTGGGCGAACATGGCGCCGGTCGAGGCGCAGACCCTGTGGTGCGGGCCGAATTCGAAGCCGCCCTCGGTCTTTGCGTACGCCATGTTGCTCCACCACGCCGCGCCGTAGTGCGTTCCGTAGAGGAAGAGTTCGGAGTAGTTGACGCCGCGCGACCACATCGGATCCCAGGCGTGGCGGCCGCCGTCCTCTTTGGCGGCGTCTTTGTCGCCGCTCATGAAATGGATCCTCGCGCCCGCGAACGGACGGGCGGAGCTCGCTTTGGAATCCTTCCACGACAGCCCCGCGCACGCGCTCCACGCGCCGAACCAGCCGCCCTCGCCGTCGCGCCCGGTCTGGCCCATGGCCTCGAGCAGCGCGGTCGTCTCGTCCGTCAGCCGCGGCTCGACGCGGAAGCCCGCGAGGTCGCGGCGCTTCGCGGAATGCTTCACGCCCCCGCGCCGGTACGAAAGAACGCGCTTCTGCATGGCGAAGATTTTGTACGGCAGCGCCTCCCCGGCCTTGTTGGAGTAGATTCCGCCCCAGCCCCAGTCGTCCATCTCCGGCTCCGCGCCGCCGCCGAAGCCGGTCAGCGATTTGTGGCGCCCGCGCTCCGTGCCCCAGCGCAGCTGGTTGTCGTCCTTGTTGTAGAGGGCGAAAACGTCGAAGCGCCCCGCCTCCCTGAAGTCCAGCCCGATGCGCGCCATGTCCGTGTACACCGTGCGCGACCCGTCCCCGGGCGTCCCGTCCACAAACAGGTTGTCGAGCCCGTAGAGATTGTACATGTCCTGCCGCCCGGCTCTGAAGTCGAGCACGCCGTCGAACAGGTCTTTCGCCTCGACGTAGAGATTGTCGATTATCATCTCGTCGGGGAACGTGTTCGAATGGTTGCGCGGGCGCACGTTCCAGCGGAACTCGTCGGTGAAACGCGAATAGACGCGCCACGTTTCGCCGTCGCCGGCTTGCGCCCAGAAGCGCGGACGGAACCGCATGTGATTGCGGTACGGTCCGGCGGCCCTCGGCATCGCGACGCCGCCGCCGGGCAGCCCCGGAGTGTTGTCCATGATCTCCTGCCTGATGCGCAGATTCGCCCCGGCGTCGAATCCGGCGCTCCAGGGCGCGCCGCCCGCCGCCGCGCAACGCGCGGCCGCAAACGCCGCCGCGCACGCAATTGAAATCGCCCTCGTGTTTCCCATGGCAGGTATTCTACCACAGGAAGGCCTTCCACTACTATGCAAATTTCGTTGCACAGGGGCCGCAGGCGGAACGGGCCTTCAGCACGTTGTTGAAGCATTTTTCACCAAACGGACGGGCAAGAAGCCCGTTCGACTTATGCCATCTGTAGATAGCGATAATTGATAATTTTTGCATCTTCGTGAAAAAGTCAAAATGTGCAATTATCGATTGAATGCGAATTTCCGGCTTTCCGCGCCGGACGGCGGCGCCTTCTCCGCCGTCCTCCATATGCACAATCGCAACGGACAAAAACGCCGCCGCCGTTCGGAGCAGACGGAGACGCAAAAACCGCGTTGATACTATCTGCAATTTTTGGCGATGATTTTGGATTTTCAAAACATTATCCCGCCGCAAAATATTTCAGCGCCGAATCGCGGCCAAAAACGTTCACGATCATCCGGGAAAACCTTCTCGAACGTTTGGTCAAATGATCCTGAAGGTTTGGGTAAACGATCGAGAAGGTTTAACCAAACGATCGAGAAGGTTTTCCGGGAAGAACGAGAGCCCTCCGCCAAATCTTCGCGTGTCAAAAAGAGAAACAATTCTATAATTTGCAAAAACGCATTTTTTCAAAATGTGCAATTATTTGCATCGCGGACGGACCCATCCGCCGTCCATGTCGAACAATTCCGCGAAGCCGGGAAGCGGTTGGACGATTTCATTTCCGGGTTTCTCCATTGCCGGCGCGACAATCGTGCGCACCCATCCGCCAAAGCGCGTGAAAGCGCGTTTATTTAATAGCAAGGTCAGAAGCATCATCGGATCCCGTCCGAAACCTTTGACGACAACGAAATGCAGTTCCTTTCCCGGGTGCGTCGGGAGGCGCGCCGGTATCGCGCCAAACGATATCGGCACGTTGCATCCCTTCCCGTGCGAATCAAATGTGACGCGGTGAGAATGACGCATCGTACACTGCCTGGCAGGGAACTTCTTCGACGGTTTCGGGAAACGGGTAGACACTTTACCCGTAAAATGGGCGGACCAGACTCTCGCCTTGCCTGTATTCTACCGAAAAACGGCGAGCGGTTGCCGCGCTTTTTTTGCTTTCCAATCCAGACCAGCCAAAAAATGGGTAAACTCCAGAGACGCCATTAACTTGCAAAGCGTATGGAAAAAAAGTATAATCGACGATGTGAAAACGAAAACGAGCGGCGGAGCCCGCGCAAAGACGGCGTACAAAAGAGTTCTTCTCAAGGTGTCCGGCGAAGTTCTCGGCGACCGCGCGCGCGGCGAATGCCTTGCGCCGGAAAAGCTGGCGTACGTTGCCGGGTGCGTGAAACGGCTGCGCTCCATGGGGGTGCAGACCGGGATCGTCACCGGCGGGGGCAACATATTCCGCGGGCTGGCCGGATCCGGGCGCGGCTTCGACAGGACCACCGGCGACTCGATGGGAATGCTCGCCACGGCCATCAACTCGCTCGCCATAGCGAACGCGCTTGAAAGCGCCGGAATCCCCGCGAAGGTGTTTTCCGCCGTCGAAATGCCGAAGATCGCCGAAACGTTCACGAAACGCAAAGCGGTGGAATGCCTCGAGAAAGGGATCGTCGCCGTGTTCGCCGGGGGGACCGGCAATCCATTCTTCTCCACGGATTCGGCGGCCGCGCTCAAGGCGTGCGAGATCGGCGCGGAAGTCCTGCTGAAAGCGACCAAGGTCGACGGGATCTACACGGCCGACCCGGCGAAGGATCCTTCGGCGTCGAAATACGACGCGCTCGGCTTCTCCGAGGCGCTCGAGAAGCGTCTCGGCGTGATGGACGCCGCCGCGTTCGCGCTTTGCATGGACAACGACCTGCCGATAATAGTACTCGATTTCTCGGACGCCAAGGCGCTGGAAAAAGCGGTGCGCGGCGAAAAGGCCGGCACGATAGTAGGAAGAAAAACATGGAAACGATAAACGAAATACTCGACGACGCCAACGCCAAGATAGGCAAAAGTTTCGACGCGCTGAAAGCGCAGTTCGCGGGGTTGCGCACGGGCAAGGCGAATCCGGCGATGGTGGACGGCATCAAGGTCGATTACTACGGCTGCCCGACGCCGATAAAGAACCTCGGCACGATTTCGACCCCCGAGCCGCGGCAGATCAAGATAACTCCTTTCGACCCGACCGTGCTCGCGGAGATGAACAAGGCGATTCTCGCGGCCAATCTCGGCGTCACCCCGCAGACGGACGGCAAGGTTCTCCGCATCACCGTGCCGGAGCTCAACGAAGAGCGCCGCAAGGAGATAGTGAAAGTCGCCAAGGGCCAGGCGGAGGCGCAGAAGGTGGCGATGCGCAACGTGAGGCGCGACGCGAACGACGCGGCGAAGAAGCTTGAAAAGGACAAGAAGATTTCCGAAGACGACCTCAAGACGGCGCTGGAAAAGATCCAGAAGGCCACCGACGCGGGAATCGCCAGAATAGACGCGGAACTCAAGGCCAAAGAGGCCGAGACGATGGCGGTCTGAGAAAGAGGAGGGGGAAGCGATGGCAGAAGAACAGGGCAACGAAGAAGCGAAGACGATAGTGACGAGGTCGCCGATAAGCGCGGCCAGGCCGCCGGCGGTGAATCCGCTCTCCGGCGCGGCGGCGGAGCACGCCTCGACCCTCAAGCTGAAGCCCGTCATCCGCAAGCCCGGCATGGGCGGCGCGCGTCCCGGCTCGTCGCTGCTCAAGAAGCCGGCCATTCCCGTCGCGGCGGCCGCCGCGCCGCAGTCCGCCCACGCTCCGGCGGCGCAGACGGCCCACGCTCCGGCCGCTCCGGAAGCGAAGCCGGCGACGAGCGCGCTCGAAGACCTGAAGAAGATCACGCAGAGGCTCAAAAGCGTCACCCAGCAGATCCCCCAGCAGGCCATTCTGCACAAGACCGGAATCATCGCGGACCAGGCGCTTACGGACGAGCAGAAGGAGGCTTCGAAGTCGCGCACGTCGAGAATCTCCCTTTCGCAGGCGCTCGGCGCGGCACCGGTGAAGAACGACGCCTCGCCCATAAAGACGATCCGCATCAAAAGGCCCGACGGAATAGGCTCGGCCTCGGCTTCGTCGAAGCTCAAATCGGTGTCGCGCGCGGGCTCGGCGCCGGCGGCCGCCGAAAGCGACGGCGAAACGCTAACGCAGCGCAAGACGCTCAAAATATCCAGACCCGGCGCGCCGGTGCGCCCGGGAGGCAAGTTCTCCGTCAAAAGACCGGGCGCGGCGCCGGCGGCCGCGGACTCCAACGGCGGAGAGAACACCGACATACCGGAAATAGAGGATATTCCGGATCTCGACACGACCGCGTCCGCCGCTCCCAAGTCCGCTGCAGACGGCGTCAAGAACGTCTCCCCGACGCTGCTCGCCGCCGACACCGTCCTCCAGGCCGTCGCCTGCGCGGCGATGGGCCTGCTCGGATGGCTGCTCTACGCGGATTGGTCCGTGTCCTGGTTCTGATACGCCGATGAAACCCTGGCGGGCGATAGCGCGGGCGGCCATGCTTGAAACCATGTCCGACCCGCTTTCGATTCTCTTGGCGTCCGGCTCGATCGCGGCCGTCGCCCTTTCGTGCGTCTTCCACATCCACCAGTTCGGGGAACCGGCCCGCATGGCGCGCGACGCTGGCCTTTCCATATTTCTCGTATCGGTCTGCGCGTCTGGCGTGTTCTGCACGATCAAGGCGTTCAGGAGGGAAATCGAGTCCGGGACGATGCAGATGGCGCTGGCCCGGCCGGTGTCGAGGAGATGTTTTTTTCTTTCAAAGACGGCGGGATGTTTCTGCGGCTGCGCGGCGACGGCGGCCGCTCTCGCGGCGACGGCTTGCACGGCGGTGCTCGGGATGGAGGCCGGCAGCGCCGTCGCCGCGCCCTCCGGCGACATAGCGAGAATCTGGAAACCGGCCCTTCTCGCGATCGCGGTCTCGGCCGTTCTGCCGATGGCGGCGGCCGCCGCCCTGAACAGATTCAAGAGGATCAGGTTCGCGAGAACGGCCATGCTGCTCACGCCGTGCGCGTGCGCCGCCGGAACCGCCGCGTGCGCCGCGCTCCTCCCCGCGGCGGGACTGGACGCGCGCATCGCTCTCTCCGCGCTCAAAACGATCCCCGCGGCGCTGATGCTGCTCTTCCACGCCGCGGTCATGACATCCGCGGCGGCCGCATTCTCGATGCGCTTCAAGGGAAATGTCGCCGCGACGCTGTGCGGCGTCCTGTTCCTCGTGTCGCTTCCGGCCGCCGGCAACAGATACGCCGCAGGAGCCCTCGCCGGCGGCGGCAGCGTCCCATGGAAATTCTTCCTCGCCGCCGCAGCCGTTTCAATCCCCTTCATCGCCGCTTTCGCGGCAATCGGAGTCCGTTTCGCCAGAAGCGGCGACGCGGACCGGAGACAATGACATGGAAGAACCGGCCATAAAACTCGAAGGGATTTCAAAAACCTTCAAAGACTTCTGGGGAAGACCGACCGTGAAGGCGGTCTCGTCCCTCGATCTCGAAGTGCGCAAAGGCAGCGTATACGGGCTGCTCGGACCGAACGGAAGCGGGAAATCGACGACCATAAAGATGATTCTCGGGCTACTGAGGCCCGACGAGGGCAAAGTATCGCTCTCCGGCCTGCCGCCGCGATCGGTCGAAGCGCGCCGCCGCCTCGGTTATCTGCCGGAACTGAGCTGGCTGCATCCGTTCCTGACCGCCCGCGAGACGCTGATGTACTACGCGGGGCTATGTTCGATAGACAGGCGCGTCGCGAAGGAACGCGCCGGCCAGCTGCTGGCGATGACGGGGCTGGAATCGGCGGCGGACCGCGCCGTCGGTGGGTTTTCCAAAGGGATGGCGCGCCGCGTCGCACTATCGTGCGCCCTCGTGGGCAGGCCGGAGCTGCTGGTGCTGGACGAGCCGACAAGCGGCCTCGACCCGGTCTCCACGAACGAAGTCAAGACTCTCGTCAAGACGCTCTCCTCCGCCGGCATGACGGTTCTGACGACGTCGCATCTTCTGGCGGACGCGCAGGACATGTGCGACCGCGTCTGCATACTCGACGGCGGGCGGAAGATCGCGGAAGAGGACGTTTCCGCAACTGGCGGATCGCTTGAAAAATATTTTCTCGCCAAAGTCGGCGAAGGGCGCGGATTCGAAGTCGCGGAGTTTCTGAAGTGAAAGCGTTCGCGTCGGCATTTCTGCTCGAGTGGAGATCGCTGGTCCGGTCGAAGGCGGCGGCGCTTCTGGCGGTCGCGGCGCTCGGCTGGATGGCGGCTCTGCCGCGCATCGCAGGGGGCGGCACGGCGGACAATGCGGCCGCGATAGACGCGCGGTACGCTCTCGGCTCCGCATTCGCTATCGTTCTCGTCTCGCTTTCGGCGGCCGCGGCCGGATCGCTTGCCCGCGAACGCGAAGAGAAGCGGCTGCAGCTTTCGGCCATACGCCCCGTGCGCCTCGCCGTCCTCGCCGCCGCGCGGATAGCCGCGCTCGCCATGTGCGGCTCGGCCGTCCTCGCCGCCTGCTGCGCGATACTCGCCTGGCGCACCGGGCCGTCTCTGCCGTGCGACAGGGCGTACCCGCCGGTTCTGGAAAGCCCTTCGAACGAGGCGCGCAGGCTCTACGAAGAATATTGCGAAAAATACGCCGACTTCCGCGAAAAGGCGGAGCAGGCCGGCAAAATGCAGACGCTGCGGTATCTCGAAGAATTCGCAAAGTCGAAGATGCAGACCGTGGCGCCGGGGGAAACGGCCGTCTGGAACTTTCCGGCGCCGGCCGGCGGCGACGGCGCGAGACTCGCCGTGCGCTGTAGGTTCATCGACGCGTTCGGACGGCTCGAAAAGATGGCCGGCACGTTCCGCTTCGGCGGCGCGGAAGGCGAAATCGGCGGCATGAACAAGACGGAAGCGCGCGTCCCTCTTTCGCGAAAGCCGGAGGGCGGAGCCTCGACGGCGCCGGGAACGCTGGAATTCCGCAACAACGGCAGGATAGGCGCGACGCTGTCGCCCCGCAACGACCTGCGCCTGCTCGAAGAGGACGGAACTTTCGCGGGGAACGCGGCGCGCGCGTGGATTGTCCTTTCCGCCGTGCTTTGCATGGCGCTGTCGATTGGCGTTTTCCTCGGGGCCTGCTTCGGCAGAAGCGTCGCCGTCTTCTGCACGATGGCGCTTCTCGCGATGTCGGTCATGGCGCCGGCGGCGGTGGAAGGCTCGATCGACCCGCTGACGGCGACAAAGGCGGAACGGCTCGGGCTGGATCTCGCCCTCGTTTCGGAGGCGGCGCTTTCGCCTCTGAACGCCTTCCATCCGGTCGCGGCGCTTGAAAGCAGGGAGACGATACCTTTGGACGAAGCGCTGCGCGCCTGCGCGGCGGGCTTCATCGCCTACCCGGCGCTGTTCTCGCTGCTCGCAGGACTCGCGATGGCGGTCAAGCGGGAGTGACGGCTTCGCCGACGAGGGTCTGCGCCAGCGCCCCGGTTATCCGCACGTCCACGGCCTCGCCGTCGCGCATCGAACCGGGTTCTCCATCCCACACTACGATTCTGTTGCCGGAGTCGCGGCCCGAAAGTCTACCGGCATTGCGCTTCGACCTGCCTTCGCAAAGAACGCGCCGCACCGTCCCGCAGAGCCGCGAGTTCCGCTCCAGCCCTCTGCGCTCCTGGTCGGCGAGAAGAACCTGATCGCGCCGCTCCTTTTCCTCCTTCGGCACGTCGTCCGGCATCGCGGCGCTGCGCGTTCCGGGACGCGGCGAATACTTGAAGATGAACGAATTGTCGAATCCGGCCTCGTCCATGAGCGACCTCGTCGCCTCGAAATCCTCCTCCGTCTCCCCGGGATAGCCGACGATGACGTCGGTCGTGACGGCGAACTCCGGATCGAACGAGCGCAGCGCGGCCACGGCCTCGAGATACTCCGCGCGCGTGTAGCCGCGCCCCATGGAGGCCAGCACCCTGTCGCTCCCGGACTGCACCGGAAGATGCAGATGCCGGCACACCTTGGGGAATTCGCGGAACGCGCGCACGAGTTCGGCGGTGCAGCCCTTCGGATAAGCGGAAGTAAAACGGATCCGCTCGATGCCGTCTATCGCGGAAACGGCCTCCAGCAGACGCGGGAACGGCTCGGAGAATCCGGCTGGACCGGACGGCGCGTCCGCGGGCCAGGCGGCGTTCCGCCTTCCATAGCGCAGCACGCTCTGCCCGAGCAGGCACACCTCCTTCACGCCGCGCCGCGCGAGCGCCGATATCTCGGCGACGATTTCCGCCGCCGGCCTCGAATACTCGTGCCCGCGCACGTCCGGCACAATGCAGTAGCTGCAGCGATTGTCGCATCCCGCGAGGACGGTGACGAACGAGCGCCATCCGCCTTCGACGTGCGACGAAAGCGCCGCCCCCATGCCTTCGTCGCCCAGTTCAAGCCTCGGATAGCGGCCGTCCGCCACGATCTTCGGTATAAGCCCGATTGCGCGCGGTCCGACGGCAAAATCGAGCCCTGGCAACCGCTTGAACACCTTTTCGCCGAGACGCTGCACCGCACAGCCGGCGAGCCCCGCGATCTTTCCCGCGGCCACGAGATTGCCGGCTTTCCCGATCGCCTTCTCCTCCGCTTTTTCGCGGACGGTGCAGCTGTTCACTATGACGACGTCGGCGTCGTCCTCCCCCGCGGACTTTTCGAATCCCGCCGCGATCATGAGCGCCTCGATCGCCTCGGAATCGCGGACGTTCATCTGGCAGCCGTACGTATGGACGCGGAACTTCATTTCTCCGTGGCTCCGCCCGCCCCGGATCCGCCGCGATGCCGGAGGTATATCTTATTTTCCGTTCCGTTCGCGAGACGCGCAATGTTGGAGCGGTGCTTCCAGACGACAAAAGCGGCGACGGCGGTGACGAAGATTTTGAAGGGAAGGCCGCCGTGCACGGCGCAGAACGGGACGGGAATCCACACGGCGACCGCGAGGAACGCGGCCGCGGAGCAGCTGGCGAGCGAAATGTAGTTCGAAACGGCGAAGACGGCGCAGAAAAGGGCGAACGCCGCCGCCACCAGTCCGGGCGCGAGGCCTATGAGCATGCCGAACGCCGTGGCTACGCCCTTGCCGCCCTTGAACTTCATGTAGGGCGTAAGCATGTGGCCGGCGACGGCCGCGCCGCCGGCCGCGAGCGGCAGATACTGCAGGCCTCCGCCCCACGCACGCGCCGCCGCGACGGGCGCCAGCCCCTTCGCCACGTCGAGCGCGAACGCCAGCAGCCCCCACTTGCGCCCGACGCAGCGGAACACGTTGGTCGCCCCTATGTTGCCGGAGCCGGCCTTGCGCACGTCTATCCCGCGCATCTTTCCGATCAGAAACCCGAACGGAATCCCGCCCGCGAGATACGAGGCGAGAATCCACAATGCGTACACAGTCGCGTTTCCCATGGTATGCTACTCCTCCGTAGAATCGAATCTCCGCCGGCGCGCCGCCTTCACCGCGGAATGCGCCTTCTTGTCCGCGAGCATCTTCTGCTTCTGGCGGCGGCTACGCCGCCTCTTCTGGCGCCGGATCTTCTCGGCGGCCTGCCGCGCCGCCGACTTGCGCTTGTGTTCGCGCTCGAGGATCGCCTCGGCGATCGTGCGTCTTGCGAGCCATCTGTTCGTTTCGCGGCTGCGCGTCTCGCCGCATCTTGTCGCAATTCCGCTCGGCCCGTGCGAAAGCCGCACCACGTTCGACGTCTTGTTCGTCTTCTGCCCGCCGGGCCCGCCGCCGAGTATGAAACTCTCCTCCAGATCCTCCTCGAAGACGGAAGCCTGCTCCATCAGCTCTTTGATCTGCGCTATCGTAGAGGGCGAAATCATGCCGCCGCGCGCCTCCTGAAAGCCGTCACCGCCTTCAAAACGGAAAAATAGACGCACGGGGCGAGAATGGCGCCGAGCGCGACGCCGCCAAGAAGAAAACTCGCCACCGTCCTGCCGGACATCGCCATCACGGCTTCGGCCGTCCACTCCTCCGGAAGGCGCGGATACGAACCGAAAAGCAGCCTGTGGACGGCGACTGTCTGGGCGGGGTAGATGAAAAAAATTGTCACGGGATTTGTTATGAAGGTCGCGGCGACGGCGCCTATCTTGCTCGTTTTGGTCGCTATCGCGAGAGGGATGGAAACCACGAGCTGGAAACCGAACGGGACGGCGCAGCCGATGAACATGCCTATCGCCCAGCCCGCCGCGACCCTGCGCGGCGGCAGTCTGTCGCGCAGCATCTTGCATCGCATGAGCCGCACAAGGGCCGCGATGCCGCGCGGCCGCCATATCGCGCCGCCGCGCTTCACGCCACGAAATGCAAAAACAGGCCGCTGCGGAGCTTCGGCTCGAACCACGTCGATTTTGGCGGCATTACCGAACCGGCGTCCGCTATCGCCATGATTTCCGCCATCGTTACGCCGTTCATGGAAAAGGCGACATCGGCCGCGCCGGAATCGACCTTGGCGGAGAGCGCCGCCTCGCCGCCGGCGCCGCCCTCGAACGAAATCCGCGGATCGGTTCTCGGGTCCGCTATGCCGAGAACAGGCGCGAGCAAGTTTTCCTGCAGATAGCTGACATCGAGCGACGAAACCGCGTCCGCCCCGCGGGGAACGCTCCATGCGAGGTCGAGCCATGAGCCGTCGAGATACATGCGGCAGCCGCGCTCGCCTTTCGCGCCTATCTCGAAAT
>JAFNRY010000001.1 GCA_017385345.1 Kiritimatiellia bacterium | reverse complement strand
GTTGTATTATATCATTTTTAGACCTGTCCGCAACTTTTTATTGCGCCGGCTTATTGCGCTTATTGCGCCGGGGACGGAGCTGGCGCGGCCAAGGTCTTGGGAGGCGTGGACTCCTTTTTATAAAGAGCCTCCACCTCCTTCTCGTCGAGCGCGCGGTTGTAGAGCCTCACATCGTCCATGTCGCCTATGAAATATTCCGTTCTGATAAACGGGTCGGAACCTATGCACAAAGGCCGGTCGTTGACGGCCAGCTCGAAATCCGCCTTAGCGGACCCTGCCAGCTCTCCATTCTTGTAAACGCGAGCCTCCTTCCCGTATTCATAGACAATGACGCCGAATTGCCATTCGTTCAACGTCCATCTGTGGCGGGCGTCTATTTTATGCACGCCACCGTCTCCAGAGTTGAAAAGCGTAATGCCGGCCTTCCTCATGTTGACAAGCCATCCGTACTGGCACTGCTTCTGGTCGCCCTTTTGCATTACACTCAACCAATCTCTGTAATCCAACGCCGCCGGCTTGATCCAGGCGCAGATGGTAAAGGCTTTTTTGATATTGCGCAGCGACGGCGAATCGGGAACCTGTATGGAACAGCGGACGGGGGAATCGATATTGAACCTCAAAGCCATTCCCTCGCGCCCGAAGCGGTCCAGCGTCGCCGCCGGATTTTGCGCGGGCGGCTCGCCTCTGGCCGGACACACGCTGCCATGGTTGCCGTTCCCGCTCGAATCCTTCGCGTTGCCGTTGAACTTCCAGTATCCGACGAGACCGCGCCCTGGCCAGCGGCCCGATTTTCCGCATACGCGCAGAATCTCCGGATTTCCAGCTTCGTCAATCCGTCTTTCGGCCAAAACACGATTGAGACCTTTGATTTCGCCTGAATCGAGCGCTTTGCGGTACAAATCGACGGCGTGTTCGCGGATCGCGCTTTTGGCAATGGCCGCCGCCGGCTTGTAGTCCCACCAAAACGCGGCCACATCGGCAAGTTCGCCGGAATTATCGAGTTCGGCGGACGCCGCCGCGGCCGCGTCTCCGCCCAGCTTCGAGAACTCTTCGAGCGCGACATCCCAGTCGCCGGCGGCGGCGACCAGCTCCGCATGCATCCGCATCAATCTGGAGTCGCCCGGCTTTGCGGAAAGTTCGTTTTCGTTCGCCCGCAGCCGGGACACGGCGATTCCCCGGACCTTCAGAATGTTGTTCAAGGCGACAAGACGCGGCGCGTTCTTTTTCGTAGCGCCGGCAGACGCTTTCTTTGCGATTTCGTAAAGCTCGTCGGGCGGCATGCCCTGGATGGATCCGACTATGGCTGCGACCGCGTCCGCAATCTTGTCGTATTCCCTTTCGCGGGAATAGTAATGGATCGCTCCCTTCAGCAACATCAACTTGGCCGCTTCCGACTCCGCTTCGGCGACAAAACCCATCGCGCCGTCGCCGACTTCGGCGGCCCTCTTCTTTCCGGCTTTGTATTCGCCGACCAACGGCCTCATCAATTCGTCCACCAGAGGCCCCACCTCGGCGAGTTCCTTCTTCGTCGGCATCGAGTACACCGTACCCGCAACCGACAGAACCGCCATCGCAATCAAGCCGTATTTTTTCATATAATAATTATCCCCCCTCCCCCTGAAAAAGTCAAGTATTATCTATTTGTCGGGGAAAATGCAACATTAGTTGTCCGGGAAAATGCAATATTAGGCGACATTAATAAGCAGAACGCCCTGAACGGCCTGTAAATGTCTATAATTGACATTTTTGCATTTCAATAAAAAAATCAAAATGTGCAATT
>JAFNRY010000092.1 GCA_017385345.1 Kiritimatiellia bacterium | reverse complement strand
GCAGATTTCCCTGCGGCACGGCGGGTGCGAAGGGTTCAATGCGCTGCCCCTCTGTTCGTGCGGACGCATCCTGAGGCGCGACGGGGCGATTCTCGATCTCGCCACGCTCGGGAAACGGAATACCGTCGCCAACGAAAACACGCTCTCCGTCGGGCTTGTGCTCTCGGTCGGCGACTTCCGATATTACACGGCGGGGGACTTCTGGGGCCACGCGATTGGAGCCGGGAAGAAGAAAATCGATTTCGAGGACATTCTTGCGGCGGAGTGTCCGCAGGTGGACGTTGCCAAGGCGAATCACCACGCCCACTCGACGATGCCCCCGGCGCTCGTGAAGGCGCTCCGCGCGCGCGTGGTCCTTGGAAGCGTCTGGCACGTGCGACAGTCGATGAGATCGACGATGCGCAGTCTCCACACGGCCGATTGGCCTTATCTCTACGTGCCCGGCCACTTTCCCCGTGCACGGCGCGAGGAGGATGCGTCGGAGGCGTGGCTGGGGCGCGTCGCGCCGGAGGCCTTCGTCGGCGTGCATTCCGTGATCGACGTCGCGCCCGGCGGCAGGACGTATCGCCTCATGCTGGTCGATGCCCGCGACGAGCGGGGAACGGTTCTCGGCGCATACGACTTCACGACCGCGAAGAAAGAAAGTCTTTGGGACGGCCCGCGGAGGGTTTCATCGGGAGGCGGAAGGGCGTAGTTCATTTTTGGGAGTAATGTTGCCGGCAAGAACGGAAAACGAATGTGGAAGATGTGCAGATGCATACGAATTTTCGCATAGGCGTGCTGGTGGAGCGCCAGCGCGCGTACGGTCGACGACTCTGCGAGGGTGCGGCGTCATTTGCGTGCGAGCACCAGGAGATGTCGCTGGGCATGCTGGAGTGGCGCGATCTGGACAGCGCCCGGAACCTGTCGGGATACGACGCGTTCATCGCCCGCGTGCTGGACGACCACATGGAAAATGTCCTTAGGCGTACGCGGAAACCGGTCGTCGACGTGTTCTACGGAAAGGTCCGTCCGGGATTCGGCGTGGCAGACCTCGACAACGTTGCAGCCGGGAATCTCGCCGCCGAGCATTTCCTCTCGCGCGGGTTTCGGGAATTCGCCTACTGCGGCTACGAGGGCGTCAACTTTTCCGATGTGAGGCGAACGACGTTCGTCCGGGCCGTCGAGCGGGCCGGATACGCCTGCCACGTGTTCACGTATCGCGGGCGCGGCGACGACTACTTCAACGACAACATCATCAGGGGCGAGCGGTACGCGCCGCCGGCCGGCGAGGCGCGGGCGATCCGGAACTGGCTCTGCGGGCTGCCCAAGCCCGTCGCCGTGTTCTGCTCGCACGATCTGCGCGCGCACCAGGTGCTGACGCTCTGCCGGGAGGCGGAGATTCCCGTGCCGAAGGAAGTCGCCATCCTCGGCGTGGACAACGACGCGATCCTCTGCGGCTTCACGACGCCGACGATTTCCAGCATCGACCCGAACGGATTCGAGACGGGGCGCGAGGCGGTTCGGATCGCGTGGAAGATGCTGTGCAGCCAGGAGGCGCGGGACACCCCTCCGCGTTCGTTCGCAAAGCCTCTGCGGCTGATCGTTCGCGGATCGTCGGAGGTCTATCCAATCGACCCTCCCTGGCTCTCCGACGCGCTTGTTTACATAGGCCGCGAAGCCGCAAAGGGAATCTCGGCCGCAGACGTCTTTGCGCATGTCGGCCTGTCGCACACGACAGTCGGATCGACTTTCCGCAGCAAACTCGGCATCTCGGTGCAGGACGCGTTGTCCAGGGCGCGCATGGACGAAGCCCGCCGGCTGCTTGAATGCGGCCTGCCCATCGCCGATGCCGCGCGGAAATCCGGATTTTCGTCAGTGCAGTATTTCTGCCGTGCATTCAAGGCGGAACATGGAATGCCGCCAGTAGCCTGGCAGAAAACGAAAGGCCGGTGAACCTCCGGGCCTTCCGGCGGCGGCGTTAGAGGCTGCCAAAAGTTCAACCGATATTGCAAATTATGCAATAGACCTCACGGAAGAATTTTGTT
>JAFNRY010000091.1 GCA_017385345.1 Kiritimatiellia bacterium | reverse complement strand
GTAGAATATCAGGCGTGAGCCGGATGAAATATCCCGCAAGAATTCCGTTGCACGCGGGTGGAATAAGGTCGCAGGCGGTCCAGGGCAGGCTCCCGGGCGCGGATGCGGTCGCATATCGGCTTTTCCTCTCGGCTCTTGAACCGATGGATATCGGCGGCAGGCTTGCCAAGGGCCGCAAATATGCGTTGTCGGGACAGGTTCTGTCGATTTCGTTCCCGTCCGGCAGACCGGGCTGGGTGGAGGCTACGGTGCTCGGCACGAGGAGCGAACCGTATCGCGTATCGGTAGTGTTCCGCCGCCCTCGTGCAGCTGCGGCAAAACGCATTGTTGAATCGATTCTTTCCGACCCGGCGGCCGTGGCGATGCTTTTTGCCGATGCTTTCCCCATGTCTGCGCAGGAAGCCTTTCGCAAAGAAGGTTGCGATCTTTTCCCGGGAGGAAAGCTTCCGTCTGGCGGCTACGATACGACTGTTTCCTGCACTTGCCCCGACTGGGCGAATCCCTGCAAACATTCTCTGGCGGTGCTCCATCTCCTTGCAGAAGAAGCGGCGCGTAGGCCGCTTTCTCTGTTGGAATGGCGGGGTGTCGATACGCGACGCATCGTTCCGGAAGACGCGAAACCCCGCCTTCGCCGTGCCGTCCCTTCGCATGTCGCCATTCGCCCCGTTTCTTTTTGGCGAGGCGCCAAGGCGTCTGTGCCGGCCATCGCGAATATAGTTGAGCGCGCCTCGTCGAAAGCGCGTCACGTGCTGGAAACCAACTTCAGGATAAAATAAAAAAGGCATGTCGATGAAAAGATTGGATGAAATAGAATGGGACGCATTTTCGCGACTGCCCATAGAAGACAAAAAACCTTACCTCGAACGCAAAGAAGGGGACGGGCTGCCGTTCCATACTCTTTTTGCGCAGCAATTCGACCGTGGCGCGCTCGAAAGGCTTTGCGCGCTCGCGAGCAGAATTCGCTTCATAAACAAATCGCGCGAAGGCGCGCTTTACCTGAAAAGCATTCTCGCCCACAAACGCGCTATGCTGTACTTCTCGCAGCCTTCGTCGCGGACCTTCCTTTCCCACCTTGCCGCCTGCCAGATTCTCGGCATGACTACGGGTTCGGTGCGCGACGCGGCCACATCCTCCGAGTTCAAGGGGGAGAGCCATGAAGATTCGATACGCACTTTCTCGTCGTATTTCGACATGATAATCATGCGTTCCCCCGTCCAGGGCCTTGCCGAAAAGATGGCGTGGGAGCTTTCCAATTCCTTCCGCCCCGTTCCGATACTCAATGCGGGTTCCGGCAAGGACCAGCATCCGACGCAGGCTCTTCTCGACATCTACACCCTCGTGCGTTCGTTCGAAGAGAAAGGCGGCATAGACGGCCGTACGGTCGTCTTCTGCGGCGACTTGATGCGCGGCCGCACCGTCCGCTCTCTCAGCTGGCTTCTGACAGATTTTCGCGACGTGAAGCAGATATTCGTCGCCCCGCGCGAGTTGCAGGTCTCCGCCGACGTCGTGATGAACCTTGCCAAGAAGGGCGTCGATTTCGAGGTTACCGACGATTTGCGCGCCGCGGTCCGGACGGCCGACGCGGTCTATATGACACGCATCCAGGACGAGTGGGATTCTGCGAAGGGGGAGAGCGCGAAAATCGACACTTCCCGTTTCAAGTTCGGCGCCGAGGAGCTTTCTCTGCTCGGTCCGGACGGCGTAATCATGCATCCGCTTCCAAGACGCGACGAGATCGCGACTTGCTGCGACAGGGACCCCCGGGCGAAGTACTGGCGCCAGATGCGGAACGGAATGTGGATACGCGCCGCTTTGATAGCCGCCACTTTCGGGTACGAGAAGGAGATCATGGATTGTGGATACTGACATCGCCGTAGGTCTTTCCGGCGGTGTAGATTCCGCCGTCGCCGCGCTGCTTCTGCTGCGAGGTGGTCTCCGTCCGGCGGGAGTGACTATGAAACTGTGGCGCGAAGGGCGCTATCATGGCGGTTGCGGCGACGCCTGTTTCGGCCCAGGCGAAGAGCGCGACTTGGACGCCGCCGCTGGTCTTGCGCGCCAGCTCGGCATCCCGTACATGGTATTCGACTGTTCGGAGCAATACGAAAAGAACGTTCTCGACTATTACAGGAGCGAGCGCCTTGCCGGCAGAACGCCCAATCCCTGCATCGTGTGCAATAGTTCGATGAAGTTCGGCTTTCTGCCCGAACTCGCTGCGAAACACGTTTCGACCGGCCGTTTCGCGACCGGGCATTATGCAAGGGTCGCGCGCCGCGGCGGAAGATTCGCCGCGGCGATGGCGTTTGACGAAAAGAAGGACCAGAGTTATTTTCTTTGTCGTCTTTCCCAGGAGCAGCTCTCTCGCGCCGTTTTCCCTCTCGGCGAAATGGAGAAGAAGGACGTGCGGCGTATTGCCGCGCAGGAAGGTTTTTCCATGGCTACCAAGCCGGATTCGCAGGACTTTTATTCCGGCGATCCGGAGGAACTCCTCGGCGTGAAACCGAAAGAGGGGAATATCGTCGATGCCGGCGGAAGGGTTCTCGGACGGCACGAGGGGTATTGGCGCTACACCCCTGGCCAACGCCAGGGTCTGCGCATCGGCGGCGGCGTTCCCTATTACGTCATGCGGATCGATCCGTGCCGCAACAAGGTTGTCGTCGGACGCCGCGAGGATGTTTTCTCCACGGCTTTCAATGTCGCAGGTGTCGTATGGCAGCTTCAAGAGCCTACGGATGGCGAGGTTCCGGGACGCATCAAAATACGCTCTGCCGGAGCTCCCGTCGCTGAAGC
>JAFNRY010000090.1 GCA_017385345.1 Kiritimatiellia bacterium | reverse complement strand
GGCGGACTGGCCCGGCCGCAGCACGAGCAGTGGCAGGTGGGCGATGACTATACGGGCGACCCTGCCCAGGAGGCTCAAGGACTGAACTCTAGAGCCTCGATGGTTGTTTTGTCGCTCTTCAGCCCCGCGAGATCCTTCTCGAGACCGGCCTTCTACCCGTTCAATTCCTCTATCTTGAGAATGTTCTCCTTTTCGATAGCGGTAATCCTGTCCGCCATGGAGTCGAGGACGGTTGAAAGTATCGAGATGCGTCGCTGCGCGACGTTCTGGCGCGTGTTTTCGCTTTCGTTCTTGATTCTCGCGACGAGTTTTTCGAGATCCGTCATCTCGCCGGAAGTGACCTTCAGCGACTCGCCGCCGAGAAGGGGGGCAGTCGTGTTTTGCGGCTTGAGATCCGAGGTCTGGAGATCGACCCCCTGACCCAGGACCTGCTGGTCCTGTATCTTGTGGGTTATGCTTTCTATTGCCATGGTTGTGTTCCTTTCTGTCTGCCCTGCATACACCTCAGATTTGGAAAGGTTTCATCATCATTCCGAATTTTCTCTGTCTTTCCGCAAGCTTGGCGTCCGGCTGGGCCGGCGACCCGGAGCCGGCGTCTCCGGCGCCGTACCGCCCGCTCTCGAATTGAGCGCGGTCCATTTCCTCCCAATCCACCGGTTCGAGCCCGCGCCGCCGCAATTCGGCGTTCGCCGCCTCGCGCTGCATCTCCGTAAAGTGGAAGTTCATGACCTGCTCGCGCGTAAGCCCCTGCGATTCGAGCATCCGGTCGGTTTCCTGCATGCGCAACCGGGCCTGCTCGACCATGCGCTCCGATTCCGAGATCGTTTTCCTTATCTTCGCCAGATAAGCCTCGGTTTCCCAGTCTCGCTCTTTATTTTCCATTTCGGTTGAATTATAGCAAAAAAACAGCCGCGAACGTTCAAGTTTGCGCGCCGCCGGACTGTTCGGGAATTGATATGACGGTAAATCCCACTTTCTCCGGCATGGCCGGATTCATGCAAGGCAGGAATTCGCGGCGGATCATTCCATTGTTTATCATGTACCGCACGTTGCGCATGACGGTCGCTTCGCTGATGCCAAGTTCTCTGCCCAGTTTTTTCCAGCGCGGGAACAAATTCCGGGTTTTGGGGTTCATGCGCCTCTTCAGCGCCTCGTATATCTCCGCCACGTGTTTGTTTGAGATGGACTGCGAAGCGTTTTTCCGGCGAAGGGCATTTCCCGGCGATTTGTCGTTCACTAACTCGAATTCAATCATGGTATCTGCAAGTATATATATTTTCCCGTCCGATTGCAACCTTTTTCGATTGCCGCCTTTAAATATACGAGTAGGGCGGGTCGGATCGGGAGCAGGGCGGGTCGGGCCGGGCCGGTTTCGGTCTTCATGCCGTCGCCTTTCGGTCGTTCAGACGGATGCTCGGGAGGAAAAGGAAAAGAGATGGTGAAGGCTTACCCTATGACACCCGGGTGTCATGCCATGTGACATCCGGGTGTCATACCCTGTGACACCCGGGTGTTATACCCTATGACATCCGGGTGTCATTCGAGAAAGTTCCAAAGGCGGGTCCGAGATTCCCGTCCGGGAAGCTGCAATGATTCATGTTGGAATTGTTTGTGCATTTTCTTTGTTGACCGGAGCGTTCCGGTGTGGTAAAATACCTCACCAAAGCAGGCCAGGTTAGCACAGTTGGTAGTGCGGCTCATTCGTAATGAGCAGGTCGGGGGTTCGAATCCCTTACCTGGCTCCAGCAACCGGACGGCGGGAGTAGATCAATTGGTTAGATCAACAGATTGTGATTCTGTGGGTTGCGGGTTCGAGTCCCGTCTCCTGCCCCAGACGTGAAAGGATGTACATGGCCACGACGGTCGAGACGCTGATTG
Organism: Kiritimatiellia bacterium; assembly: GCA_017385345.1. Classification (GTDB taxonomy): domain Bacteria; phylum Verrucomicrobiota; class Kiritimatiellia; order RFP12; family UBA1067; genus UBA1067. The sequence continues at coordinate 3,913 of JAFNRY010000090.1, read as the reverse complement.
ATTTGCAGGAAGTTGACGGGCGCATTCGCGAGTTGGAAGCCGAAGAGAAGGACCTGCCTCGCAAAAAGGCCATGGAGAAGGCCCGGCTTTCGGGCGCGGCGTCCGATCTCGAGTCCGCCAAGGCGGCTCTGGACTACGCGCGCGGCAAGGCCGACGAGTTCGAGAAGGAATCTCTCGAATTACAGGAGAAGATCAGGCAGCTCAAGACTGTGCAGGCCGGTTTGAAGACCAACCGCGAGTACCAGCAGTACGCGATGCAGATCGAGAACGTCGAGCGCGATCGCGAGGCCGCGGACAACAGCCAGGTGGCGGCGCTGGACCAGGTTCCCTCCGCCGAGAAGCGTCTTGCCGAGGCGCAGGCTCGCTACGACGAAGAGAACGGCGCGATAGAGGCGTTCTGCGCCGAGATAGACGAGCGCATGGCGGCGGTTTCCGCGGAGCTGGCGGAGCAGCGCGCGGAGAGGGTGGTCCGTGCCGCTGCGGTTGACGATCCGCAGTTCAAGCAGTATTACGAGCGCATTAAACTCAAAAGGTGGCCGGCGGTCGTGCAGTTGACGCACGACGGCGTGTGCGACGGTTGCCATCTCGTCCAGCCTCCGAGCGTTGGGCAGCTGGTGAACGCCAATTCGCGCAACGGCCAGGAAGGCAAGCGCCAGAGGGTGGTGGCGTGCACGATGTGCGGCCGCATCCTCTACGGCGAGGCCTGATTCGGCATGATTTCCCTTCCGGGCGGCGCCGGGCGACCGGTCGCGGTTCCGGAGCGCGGCGCGAGCCGCGGTACGGGGGCGAGGAAAGTCCGGACTCCACAGGGTGCGGGATCCGCCGGTGAACGGCGGAGGGCGCGGGGAAATCCCGCGCGACGGAAAGCGCCACAGAAAACAGGTAGCCGGGGCGCGAGTCCCGGTGATAGTGAAAAGGCGGTGCAAGAGACCACCGGCGCGTCGCGGAAGCGGCGCGCGCGAGGCAAACCCTCCCGGGAGCAAGATCGAATAGGGAACCGACGGGCGACCCGTCCGGCGGCGGCGGGCGCGCAAGCGCCGGCGGCCTGAGGTTCCGGGTAGATCGCGCAGAGGAATGACCGGAACCGCGGCGCGGGGCGACCCGCCCGCGGCGAACAGAATCCGGCTTATTCGTCCGGCGCCGCCATGGAAGGGCTTTGCGCGGGCAAGTGTTCCGCTTGCGCGTTTTTGGTATAATTCCGGCGAATGACGATAGATGATATAAGGAACTTCTGCATAATCGCGCACGTCGATCACGGAAAGACGACGCTTTCAGACCGCATTCTCGAACTGACGCACGCCGTGAGCGCCCGCGAACTCAAGGAACAGACGCTCGACGCGATGGATCTCGAGCGCGAACGCGGCATAACGATCAAGTCGCATCCCGTGTCGATGCACTACAAGGCGAAGGACGGGAAGACGTATCTTTTCAACCTTCTCGACACGCCGGGCCACGTGGACTTCGCGTACGAGGTTTCGCGTTCGATGGGCGCTTGCGAAGGCGCGCTTCTCGTGGTCGATGCGGCGCAGGGAGTGGAGGCGCAGACGGTGGCGAACACGTATTTCGCCCAGGACGCCCGTCTCGAAATCGTGCCGGTTCTGAACAAGGTCGATCTTCCGGGGGCGAACGTCGAAGAGACGAGCCGCGAAATCGAAGATGTCCTCGCAATACCGATGGACGAGCCTCTTCTCGTCTCGGCCAAGACGGGCATGGGGTGCGAGGCGGTGCTGGAGGCGATCGTCGCGCGCATACCCCCGCCGCAGACCGCCGGCCGGGACGCGCCGCTCAGGGCCCTCGTGTTCGATTCCGTCTTCGACGAATTCCGCGGCGTGATAGTCTATGTGCGCATTGTGGACGGCTCTCTCAAGGCCGGCCAGGGCGTCTCTTTCATGGGCAGCCGCGTGCAGACGACCGTCCACGAAGTCGGGATTTTTTCGCCGGACAAAAAGGCGGTGGAGTCGCTCGAGGCCGGGCAGGTCGGCTACATAGTCGGCACCGTCAAGGATCCGAGCGAAATCAAGATAGGCGATACCGTGACCACGGCCAGGCTCGGCGCGGAGGATCCCCTCCCGGGGTTCCGCGACGTGAAGCCGGCCGTCTTCTGCGGCATATATCCGATGTCAACCGACGAGTTCCCCAAGGTCGCGCAGGGGCTCGAGAAACTGCATCTGAACGACGCCGCGTTCACATTCCACCACGAGAGTTCGCTCGCGCTCGGATTCGGCTTCAGGTGCGGCTTCCTCGGGCTTCTCCACATGGAAATAGTCCAGGAGCGGCTCAGGCGCGAATTCAATCTCGACATAATCTCGACTTCGCCGGGCGTCGTGTACAAACTCAGATTCCGCAACGGCGAAGAGAAGGATCTCGACAATCCGCTGCAGATGCCCGATCCCTCCGCGCTCGAATCGATATCCGAACCGGTGCTCAAGGCCAGAATCATCACGCCGCGCGAAACCATAGGCGACATAATGCGCATCGTCATGGACAGACGCGGCATGGTGGAGGGGACCGAGACGATGGACACGCGCCGCGTTATGCTGCACTGCATGCTGCCGCTCAACGAGATACTCATCGATTTCCACGATCTTCTCAAGAGCGTGTCCCACGGCTACGCATCCATGGACTACGAACCCGCCGGATACCAGACGTCCGACATAGTCAGGATGGACATACTGCTGAACGGCGAGACGGTCGATGCGTTCGCGACGATGGTGCACCGCGACAAGGCTCGCGCCCGCGGCCAGCAGATGTGCAAGAGCCTCGCCGAGACGATTCCGCCCCACCAGTTCAAGATACCGGTCCAGGCCGCCATAGGCAGGGAGATAATCGCCCGCGAGGACATACGCCCGTTCCGCAAGGACGTTCTGGCCAAGCTCTACGGCGGCGACGTGACGCGCAAGATGAAGGTGCTCGAAAAACAGAAGCGCGGCAAGGCGCGCATGAAGGAGTTCGGGCACGTGAACGTTCCGCAATCGGCGTTCATCGCCGTGCTGAAGGGGGGGATATGAGCGGTGGCTTTCTTGCGCGTCTGGCCGGGACGGCCGCCGTTCTGGCGGCTGTCGCGTACGGCTACGCCGGAATGCTTTTCTCGCGTCTGCCCGCCGTGTTTCGCACGGCCGACGAGGACATGGGCTACGCCTGGTTCGTGCCGCTCTTCTCGCTCGCGGTGCTGTGGCGCGAAAGACGCGCCGTGGCGCGCAGCGCCGGGCTCCCGAGCGCGTGGGCGTTCGCGCTGGCCGCGCCCGCCTTGCTACTGGGGTTTCTCGGATGCCGCGGTCTGCAGGTCCGTTTCGAACTTCTCGGCTTCATCGGGCTCCTAATCGCGACGCCGATGGCGTTTTTCGGCCGCAGGACCGCCTCGAAAATCTTCTTCCCCGCGGCCTGCCTGCTCTTTTGCATGCCGTTGGCCTCGTACCTCGCGCCGGTCACGGTCCATCTGCGGCTCTTCGCCAGCGCCGCGGCCTCCGGACTGCTTTCGCTTTTCACCGACACCGTGGTGCGCGAGGGAAACCTCATATCGCTGACCGACGTCGTCGTGGACGGCGCGCCGTGGACAATCGACATAGCCAATCCGTGCAGCGGCCTGCGTTCCATATTCGCCATGCTCGCGCTCTCCGTGGCGTACGGCTATTTCACGCTCGGATCGTGGGCGCAAAGAGCCGCGCTGTTCGCATGCGCCGTTCCGATCGCTGTTCTCGGAAACGTGGCGAGGATATTCTCGATATGCGCCGTGGCAAAGTTCGGCTCCGCCGGTTTCGCTACCGGTTTCTACCATGATTTCTCCGGTTTCATCGTCTTCGGCGTCGGCATCGCGCTTCTGGTCGCGGCGGCTTCGGCGGTGGAAAAGGCGGCGGGAGCGCTCTCGCGCCGGCGGTCCGGCGCAGGGGAGGAGGCGCCGCCTCCGTCCGCGCCG
>JAFNRY010000089.1 GCA_017385345.1 Kiritimatiellia bacterium | reverse complement strand
TGCTCGCAAAGGCCGTCGCCGCCGGCCGCGGCGTGGAGCTGGACGCGAAAGCGGTGTACGGGCGGCACGGCGAAACCGGCGAACGACCCGCCGGCGAAATAGCGATCCACGCCCTTCGCGCCGGCTCGGTGGCGGGCGTGCACAACGTTCTTTTCGGCGGCCTGTTGGAAAGCGTGGAGTTCACACACCGCGCTTCCGATCGCGCGGCGTTCGCGGCCGGCGCCATGAAAGCTGCCGCCTGGGCGGTCTCGGCGGCGCCGGGCCTCTACTCGATGCTGGACGTGCTCGGCTTCTCTCCGTCCGGCGCAAAGCGCTGAACCGCGCCGCCGCGTTCACGCAACCGGAAGTTCGCCGCTTGCGGACGCGCCAAGACGGACTGCTTCCGACGCGAGTTTCCTGTCGCGAGTGACAACGCATATGCGGCCGGACTCGCCGGAAAGACCCGCCATGCGGACGAAATCCAGAATAAGCCTGTCCGCGCGCTGAGATCCAGTCCCTCCGGTGTAGGAAATGCGCATCCTTCCGTCGAGATCGCTCGCCGCCCGCCCGCCGTCGAACACTATCCATGCGAACGCGCCGGCATGGACGTCGAGAAACGCTCTCGTCTTGGCGACAAGTTCGGCGCTCGAAGCGGCGAGTCGATGCGCCCCGAGCACGAGATTCCAGCCGTCCACGACATAATACGCGCCGTCCGCCGAAGCAAAATCCCTTGCCGCGAGAACCGCGAGGGCGAAATGGCTTTCGAAAAGAGCGACCTTCTCGCGGAGATCCGAGTTCTCCTCCTTCAGACGCGCAATCTGCGCGTTCAATTCACGGACGCGGAACACGCGCGCTCCGAGAATGGCCTGCTGGGCAGGATTCATTTCCTGCGGTGCACGAGCGGGCGCGACAGCATCTTCTCGTAGAGCCTGATGTATTCTTTCGCGCACTCTTTGTGGCTGAAGCGCGCCAGCGATTCGCGCATTATACGGGATATCTCCCTTTCGCGGATCTCCGGACTCTGTCCGAAAAACTCCATCGCCCTGTCCATGGCCCAGAATAGGCCCTGCGAATCGTAAATGTCGAAGACGAATCCGTTGCCGCGCGAAGCGTTCCAGTCGAGGGGTTCCACGGTGTCATGGAGTCCGCCTGTATTGTGGGCGACGGCGAGCGAACCGTAGATCGGCGCCTGCATCTGAGGAAGGCCGCAAGGCTCGAAAAGCGACGGCATCAGCGTAAAATCGCTCGCCGCGAAGCCCAGCTGGGAGAGGCGCGCGTCGAAGTCGCGCACCGCAAGTCGGTTTCCTATGTTGTGGAAAGCCTGGATTTCGCGGAACGGCTGCTGGAACGGGCCGCTCGCTATTATGACTATCTGCGCGCCGGAGGCCCAATGGCGGTCGAGGAAACGATATGCTATGTCGGCGAGAAGCTGCGGCCCCTTCTGCACCGGGTCGAGCCGGCTCGGCCAGAAGAAGAGCGGCGCGTCGGGATTCTCTTCGAGCCCGAGCGCGTGCTGCAGCGCCGTCTTGTTCCCGCGCTTCGCTTCGCGATGGTTTTCCGGACCGTACCTGAAGGGAATCTTCTCGTCCGTCTCAGGGTTGTCGGACGGATCGGGCGCGTTGAGAATGCCGCTGGCGCATCCAGCGTAGAATTTGTTGCGTATCTCGGTTCTGATCGAATCTGGGATGAACGAATGCCAGCCGTTGACGATTTCGCTCAGAAACGTCGGCGACACGGTATTGATGAAATGCGCGGCAAAGCAGCCGGACGCCTGCATGTCTATCGGATTACGTCCGCGCGATTCTTCGTAGCTCTGCGGCGGATAGGAATAGTAGAGCCCGTCCCAGAACTCCGCCGCGTCGATGCCCATGTCCTCGACCCTGTCGAGCGTGAGTTTCTGCGTGTGGATGTTGTGAACGGTGAAAAGGCACGGTATTCCGAGACGGCGCGCCGCCGCCGGCACGAGCCCGGTCATCCAGTCGTTGCAGTGGATCAAGTCGGGCTGCACGCGCGGAATGCAGTTGTTGATAACCTCCCGCTGGAAGGCAAGAGCGAGCTTTATGTTTCCATCGCCGCGGTCGTAAACAGTGTCCCTGTAGTAGAAGCAGCGGTCCTCGGCGAGATGGATGCGTTCGTCGGGCAGATGGCGCTTGTATTTTCGCAGCTCGTCCGAAACGAGCTGCGCCGTCTCTTCGTGGAACATGCGCCTGTAGTGCGGCAGCGCCACATGGACGTCCGCGCCGAGTTCGTAGAGCGCGGAGACGAGCGAAGCGGAGACGTCGGCCATGCCGCCGGCCTTGGCCGACATCTTGCCCGCGAGGTTGCCCATGCCGTCCGGCAGATAGGTAATCTCCGGGGTGACTATCAGAATTCTAGGATTGGACGGTCTGGACATTGGATGCGCCGCGCTCCTTTCACTCTATCGCCGCCACGATCTCCCCTTTCGCCACCTGCTTGCCGTGGGCGGCCACGAAAACGATTCTGCCGGAAGCGGAGGCCTTGACCGGATTGAACAGTTTCATAGCCTCCACGGTGCAGACCGGATCGCCCGCGCGCACGGTCGCGCCGTCGGCCGCAATGGGCGGCTTTCCGGGCGCGTCGCTGCGGTAGAACGTGCCGTTGAGCGGAGCGAGGACGGGGACGCCCTTTACGGACGGAGCGGCCTTGGCCACGCCGTCCGGCGCCGCGCCAGCGGGCGAGGCCGGAGCCGACGACGGAGCGGCAGCGCGCGCGGCCTCCTCCGCGTCGGCGGGGATGGCATCGCGCTTGGACGGATCGGCATTGCGCCATTTGAAATAGCCGAGAGCCACTTCCGGGAAGAGCGCGTAGGAGAGAATATCCTCTTCCGCCTTGATGGTGTTCGGCGGCAACTCGGCCGCCGCCGCCTCAAGACCCGGCTCGAGAAGGTCTGCCGGCCGGCAGTCTATCGGCTTGAGCGCGCCGCACAGTTTCTTGCGCAATTTCGCGTCTATGGGAGCGGGCGTGCGCCCGTAGTACCCGGCGGCGTAGCGCTTTGTCTCGTCCGTCACCATCGAATAGCGCTTGCCCGAGAGGACGTTCAAGACCGACTGCACGCCTACGATCTGCGACGTCGGCGTGACGAGCGGCGGATAGCCGA
>JAFNRY010000088.1 GCA_017385345.1 Kiritimatiellia bacterium | reverse complement strand
GAAACATGGCACGACGAAGCTCCTCAGCGAATCCGCCGTGGATACCTTGCCTTCGAAATCGACGACCGTGCCGAAGGGCTTCGCCGCCGCCGGCCAGTCGAAATCGCCGTCGTCCCCGAGAACCGACTTCTGCTTGATACGGCAACGGACCGTCGCGCTCGCTCCGCGGACGTTGTACTCCTCTTTGATATCGCCTGCAAGCGGCTTGGCCGTCTCGCCCGGAATCATCCAGATTCTCCATTTGTGCGGCTCGAAAAAGAACCAAGGCTCCTCCGGATCTTTGATCAATGCGGATTTTTCGAGCCGGTCCTCCGGAACGGATTCGCCGGAATAGCGCTCGAGCAAGGTTGCGATTTCGCGTATGGAAAATCTTCCGTTCAGCGCGGTTTCCTCTGCCGCGACCCCGAGAGGGAAATATTCGCAGTTCTGGAACCGCGCGCGGGGTTCCTCCTCCGTCCGGGGAAGCGGCGGCCAGTCGCGGTACGAGGAATATCTCTCGTTCTCGAGCAGGTTTCCCATCGGGCAGTCGAGCAGAAACCAGCACCAGTTTTTCGAATCTACGGCGCTGTAGAAATCCTGCCGCATCAAAACGTGATCCCCGTTCGAGTAGTAGTACTCGAGGCAGTCGGGAATCGCGCAGAGATTCCCCGTCGCCTCGTTTTCTATGGCGGAGGCGTATTCCGTCCACGCTCCGGGATACGGTTCGGGATATGCACGGTCGCCGGCGCCGCCGCCGGAATAGACGTTGCGCACTTCCTCCGCATGGTCGCGCAATATGCCGCTGAACGGCTGTGTTCTGGAGTCTTCGGCCGATGCCGGATATTTGCGCGCCGCCTCGCTCGCGTCTCTTATGGCCAGCAAAGGGCCGCACAGCGCGAGTGAACGCTGTTTCCTCACTATGCGGCGGCATTCGTTCGTATCGTCGATTGCGGCGGCTGCGATGTGCGCGATGTTGAGCCTGCCGATTTCATTCAGCAAATCGCCCTGCCTGCGTGCCGCGGCTATGGCTGCGGCGTCGCCGCAATTCTGGGATCTGAATCTCCCGCGCGCCATCAAAAGCGTATCGACGTTCAGAAGCACCAGCACTGCGAGCGCCGCAAGCGCGAACGCAAGCACGAGGACTATTTGCCCTTTCCGTCCGGCGCCGCCTCTTCCCGTCATCATCGCCCTGCTTCGTCCATGTAAAACGGAAAGTGCGATTCAATCGTCGCGGAGCCGCTCGCCCTGAAGCCGAAAAAACGGTCTTCGACGTCGATTCTCGAATTCGCGACAGGCGCGAGGCCGGGATGCGAATCGATTGATATGCCCGCATTGTGCCATCCGGCGTATTCGAGCACGGCGTTCGCGCGTCCGGCGTTTTCCGCCGCCATGTACTGCGCCACGCGGCTGACGGTGTCGTATTCGCCGTATTGCGGCCACAATCTTTTCCCGGAAACCGGAATCATCGCCGCCCGCGCCGACTTTTCGCACATGAACCTGTTGAAACCGACCGCCTTAGCCCTGGCCGCCCGCCCGGCGGCGTGGTCGAGCACCGTTTTCGTCTGGATCATACGCGAGAGGCGCAGCGCCTCCATGAAAACGAAGACGATGAGCATCATGGCGAAAAGCGTCTCGATCATCGCCTGTGCGCGCTTCCCCTTCTGTTTGCGCATAACCGGCTCCGGCCCGTATGGCTTTGCGCCGCCGGGAATTTCAATACGAACTGCTGCTGGAAGAACTCCCGCCGGCGCTCTCGATCTCGTCCCCGGCTTCGTTGAACTTGTCGCTGACTTTGCCCGTGAAGGTTTTGATCACCGCGATGAGGGCTATCGCTATCAAACTGATGATGAGTATGTACTCCACCATCGTCTGGCCCTTTTTGGATTTCATTTTCATCCTGCTCCTTTCTTTGCGGCCTTCGTGCCGCGATTTCACAACACTCCGTCTGCCATGCCGTGCGCGGACGCCCTGCGCCCATGCCGGCGGGCGGACGTTATCGCGCCCGTCCTGCTACGGATACGGCGAACTCATCAGACTGTTCGTTTCGCGCGCCGCGTTCCGCGCCGCGTTTGCGAAGCGGACAAGGGCAGCGACGACGACGATCAAAGCGCAGAATGCAAGGATGTATTCCGCCGTCGCCTGCCCTTTCTTCTTCATCGCACCGGCTCGAGCCTTTCCGTTCCGCCCATGTACGGACGCAGTACTTCGGGTATCGTTACCGATCCGTCTTCGTTCTGACACTGTTCGAGAAGCGCCACCATCAGCCGCGGCAGCGCCACGCCGGATCCGTTCAGCGTATGGACGAGTTTGGTCTTTCCGTCCGCGTCGCGGAAGCGGCAGTTGAGCCGTCTCGCCTGATAGTCGGTGAAACACGAACAGCTGGACACTTCGAGCCACTGCTTCTCGCCGGGGGCCCAGAGTTCGAGGTCGTAGCATTTGGCGGCGGAAAAGCCCATGTCGCCGCTGCAGAGAAGAAGCGTCCTGTAGTGGAGCCCCAGCCCCTCAAGCACCGCCCCGGCTTCCTTGACGAGCGTTTCGAGCTGCGCGAAGGAAGTGTCGGGATGGACGAAGTTCACCATCTCGACTTTGTCGAACTGGTGCACGCGCAGCATGCCGCGCGTCATCTTCCCGGCGCTCCCCGCTTCGCGTCTGAAGCACGGCGTGTACGCCGTAAGCTTCACCGGCAGATCCTTGGCGGAAAGGATGTCGTCGCGGTAGTAGTTCGTGACCGGCACTTCGGCTGTCGGTATCAGCCAGAAATCGTCTATTTCGCAATGGTACAGATCCTCGGCGAACTTCGGAAGCTGGCCGGTGCCCGTCATCGACGCGGTGTTTACCGTGAAAGGCGGCATCATTTCCGTGTAGCCTTGTTCGCGGCAATGCAGATCGAGCATGTATTGTATGAGCGCCCTTTGCAGCTTCGCGCCCTGCCCGAGAATCACCGGAAAGCCGGTGCCCGTAAGCTTCACGCCGCGCGGAAAATCGAAAATGCCGAGCTTCTCCCCTATCGCGATGTGGTCGAGAATCTTGAACGGCGGATCTTTCCACTCGCCCCACGTCCGGACCGTCATGTTCGCCGACGAATCGAGACCCGTCGGGATTTCCGCGGCCGGGATGTTGGGAATCGAAAGAAGCGTGTTGCGCAGTTCAGACTCGACGCCCGACAGCTCCCTGTCGATTTCGGCGATGCGGTCGCCGACTTTGCGCATTTCTTCTTTTGCCGCGGCCGTGTCGCCGCCCTCTTTCGCTATTTTCCCGATTTCCTTCGAGACGGCGTTGCGGCGCGCCTTGAGATTTTCCGTCTCGGTCGTCAATTCGCGGCGTTTCGCGTCCAGATCGCGCGCTTTTTCAAGCGACGCCCTCTCCACTCCACGCCGCCCGAGGGCGGCTGCCGTCCCGTCGAAGTCTTCTCTCAACCTCTTGATATCAATCATCTTTCTGCTCCATTCGCTTGAAATTATAGCACACTTCGCGTCTTTCAAAGCAGAAGGCACCCGGCGTTCCACCCTTCTACCGGAGGTAGAACGACGATCGCGTCCCCGCCCTCGCGTTCGATGTCGAGCCGGACGGCCGGCGCGTCGAAAGTCTGCCATGTCGCATGTCGCCTGTCAGCCGGAACTCCGCGGAGCCGGAGCCTTGCGGAGCGTACCGTCCCCACCGATGCATTCACGAACACGACTGATGCCGTCGAACCATCGGCTCTTGTGCGCGGCTGCACGAAGGATCGCGTCGGAGTCTCGAGCACCGCCGGCGCCTTTCCCCGCGACGCCCAGTCTGCGACGCGATGCAGTTGCAGAATCCTGTCGCCCGACGCTACCGCAAGAGCCGAGGTGAAGACGTTGTTTCCGAAGACGGCGCGCCGCCTGCCTGCCGGCGTTTCAAAGACGTACGCCGCCGCGCCCGGGCGGACGGCCGCGTTCATATCGCTGCAATATTCGGAAATCGTCCGCGCGGTTCCCGCCGGCTTCAAAATCGCGACATCGTCGTCCACCGGAGCTTCGCGCGCGAGGAATCCGTCGTTCAGCGGATCCGCGGTGAAGCGCTCGCGAAGGCTGTAGCCGGCCAGAATGCAATTCCCCGGCCCCGCCGCGAGGCCGATTTCGCCGCCGTAGCCGGCGGCCGCAAGTTCGCAGGCGGCGCCGCCGTCGAGCACGAGATCTTCCGCCAGCAAGGCAGCGACGGCCTCCTTCCCGCCTTCGATCGCGTTCTTCGCGTCCTTTTTCGTCACGAAACGCGCAAGCGCGGAGCGTTCGCCCGCCGCGAGCGGCTTCAGCGGCAAAGACCCCGTGAGGAGCGCCTCGCCGGGTCTCCCGCAGACGCCGTAGCCCGCGCGTTCCGCCCCTTCGCTCGCCGCGACGTACCGTTTCAGCATCGCCGCGTTGCGGGCGAGCGGCGCGAGTATCTCCTCCCCGTACCATTCCGGCGTCTCGAATCCCGCGTCTATGGCAAGCGCCGAAATGGAGTTCATGCCCTGGGAAAGCGCCTCAATCGCTTCAAGCAGCACGCCGCGCCCCGTGCGGCATGCGAACGACCTCGGGCACGTCTCAATCTCGTTGCATATCCTGTCGATCCACGGCATCGTGCGGACGCCTACGGTATCCATCTGCAAAGCGAGTATGTAGGCTTTGCGGATCTGGGCGCGCGCGTCGTGGTCGTAGTACGAGCCGGCGCCGGGCCGCATGGCTACCGGGAGCCCGGTGGCCATGCGGCAGGCCTCGTACAAGGCGCGATGCTCGGCGAAGCAGGCGCCCGGCTGCTGCACGCACATTCGCGTTCCCGGGCTGGCCGCGCGAACCGCGTCGGCTATCGCCCGCACGAGCAGCGCTTCGCCGTCGAATGCGAACGCGCGCCAGCGCGCTTCGAGCTTTTTGTCGCTTTTCATCGCCTCAACGAGAGTCTCGCGCGTCCACGCCGCCGCTCCGGTCCTGCCCTCCTTCGCGGAGAAAAGACCGGTGCAACGTGCGCAATGGCAGCCCCAGCCGCTGCTACCGCCGTTCCCGCCGTGATGGTTGATTATTCTTATGTCGTCATCTATCCATACGGAATACGGCTTGACCGCTGCCGCGTACAATGCGGCCATCTCTTTCATGTAGGCGATGAACTCCGGCGCCCGCGGGCAGTTCATCGCCTCGGCCGCGGTGCCGTCGCTCGCCACGTACGTCTGCCACGCCAGCCCTCTGTTGTCGGCGTAGTGGACGAGCGAATCGCCGTGCCCGATCGTCGCCTGGATTTGCAGGGAAGGAAGTATGCCGGCGCCGCGCAGGTCTTCCGCCGCCGCCGCGAGCCTCTTGGCCGCCGCGCGGTGCTCGGCCATCGGAGGAAAACATATTCCCGTCGAGAACCATACGTCGTCCACCGCGTCGCGATACTTGACGAATTGGGCGAAGGTCCTCTTCCAGATTTCAGCATTGTCCGTTTGCGGTTTGCGCAACCTTATGGCGGAAAAGGGAATATCATGCACAGCCGCCGCGCACGACATGGAAAGAAGGCAGGCGGCGGCCTTGACGGCGGATTTGAAGCGTAGGGCGTTCATGGTCAGACAAGCATTGAAAGTCGCGAGAAGAATCCGTTCCAGAGAGCGTTGTGCCCGAACGAAACAAGACGTTCGGGATGGAATTGCAGCCCCATGGCCCGGTAGCACTTGCTTTCGATCGCCTCGATCGTGCCGTCCGGCGCTCTCGCGACGACGTCGAAGCCGAGCGCCGGCTCGCGCACGCACTGGTGGTGGGACGAGTTGACGATAGGCTTCTTTTCGCCGACCATCGCGCCGAGGAGCGAGCCGTCGTCGATTGTTATGCGGTGGCGCGTCTTGCGGTGGTATTTCACGCCTCCTTCCGGCAGTTCCTGCCTGAGGGTTCCGCCGAACGCGACGTTGAGCAGCTGGCACCCGCGGCAGATGTCGAGGATGGGCGTGCCGGCCTTGCGCGCGGCCGCCACGAGCGCGAACTCGAACCGGTCGCGCACGGGATTCAGCGGCCCCGTGCCGGGAAGCGTCTTTTCTCCGTAGCGTTCCGGCGAGATGTCCGGTCCGCCCGTGACGAGAAGCAGGTCGATGCGTTCGAGCGACGCCCCGAAGTCTCCGCCGGGAGCGTAGCGCGGTATGACCACGGGGACGTTCCCGCCTTTCGCAACCGACTCTGCGTAGGCGGCGAACACAGAAACGTCGCGCCTCGAGTTTTCCTTCGGGCATATCTCCGCTATGCCGACGTATATGCGCGGTTTGTTCATTGCATCGCGGCGTCGCGCGGCCTGAGCGTGCATATGCGCTCGACGGCGTCGCGGAACGCCTGCTCTCCTTCCAGTATTTCGATCGCTATCCTTAGATAAAGACATTCCACCGGGCTCGTCTCGAGACGCGGGAACCGCACCGCGTCCTTTTCGGTCGTCACGAGAGCGTCGGCTCCCATGTCTGCCGAACGGTTGAGCGCGTAGAGTATTTCCTGCGGATCGTAGCGATGGTGGTCGGCGTATCTTTCGCACCAGACGACTTTCGAGCCCAGTGCGCGGAGAGAGTTTTCGAAGCCTTTCGGCGAAGCGATGCCGGAAAGCGTGCATAGAGTCTTTCCCTCGAGCCATCCGAGGGGCTTCTCTCCCTTGTCCCACACTCCCCTGAGAACCTTCGGCGCGTGGCGGCATTTGACGATCGGAGCGTGCGGGTTGTATTCGCGGATCCGCGCCACGACGTCGCCGGCGGTTTCCTCGCCCCCCGCCGCCGGCCTGCATTTCGTCACGAAGATTATGTCGGCCCGCGAGATGTTCTTTACACGTTCGCGCAAAACGCCGCGCGGAAGCATGTGGCCGTTCCCGAACGGCGAAAGAGAATCAACGAGAACTATCTCGAGCGTATGCTTCAGTTTTCTGTACTGGAAGCCGTCGTCGAGTATTATCGTGTCGCATCCGAGGCGCTTGATCGCGTAGCGGCCGGCCTTGACGCGGTCGCGGTCCACCACCACCGCCACCCCGGGAAGGTTGGAGGCGAGCATGTACGGCTCGTCTCCTCCCGTGGCAGGGTCGAGGAGTACGCGCCTGCCGTCCGAGACGACGAGCGGCGGCTCTATAGCCTGCGTGAAGATCCTCTCCCACCATGGCGCCTCCTTGCGCCTGTAGCCGCGCGAGAGTATCGCCACTTTCCTGCCGCGCGCGGCGAGCGCCCTCGCGAACATCTCGGTGACCGG
>JAFNRY010000087.1 GCA_017385345.1 Kiritimatiellia bacterium | reverse complement strand
GAAGTCGTACGCGCCGAGAACGGCGCCGTCCTCGACGGAGGCGTCCACCATCGCGACGGTGTAGGAGACGCCGTCCGGCGCCACATCCACGACCGTATGGCACGGCTTGAACGCTTCCGGCGCCACTCTGGCCAGCCACGGCTCCACGGCGTCCGCCTTGCGGCGCGTGTCGGGGAAATAGCCCGGCGCGACAAGGTACGGGCGTTTCGAGGCGGCGGCGATGCGGCGCATCGTCGGGCGGTTCATGTGCTGCCTGTGCCAGAACCCGCCGCATAGATAGACGCTGGCGTCGAGCGCCGAGACGAGCTTCTCGGACATTGTATGGTGGCCGTGGTGGTTCGCCTTTGCGACATCCACCGCGGGGCATTCCGCGGCGAGCGCGTCTTCGAACGCCGGCGTCTCGAAGTCGCCGGCCGTGTAATACCTGAAGTCGCCAAGGGAGAAGACCATGCCCGTCGAGAGCGGATTCTCGGCGAATCCCGCACGCCCTTTCCCCGGCTTGCCGGAGAGCGTTCCGAGGTCGAGCACCGTTCCGTCGCGTCTGAGCACGAGGCCGCGCGCGCAGAGCGGCGTGAAGCCGAACCTATCGCATCCGCCGTGCAAAAGGCTTATCTGGCGCGAACCCTTCTCGAGAAGGAAGCGCTCGATCTTCACGCCGCGCCTTTCCGCCTCCATGTACGTCTCCCTCACGTGGCGGCAGACGCCGTCGTCGAACCTGTCGCTGCGCGGAACGGGATCGTTCATGTCAGGCCACGAGCGATCGATTATCTTTCCGAAGTCGAGCATGTCTATCGCCCTGCCGAAGCCGCAGAGCGTGCGCGACCCATCCGCCGTTCTGGGCCAGACCGAGACTGGGCATTTGATCGAACCAGCGTGGTCGCTATGGTAGTGTGAAAGAATGAAGTAGTCCACCTTCCTGCCGTTCGGGTTGTCGCGCAGCACGCGGCGGCATATCGCCTCGCCGGCGGAAAGGCCTTCCGGCAGGTGTTCGACGGCGTCCGGCGAGCTGAAGACGAATTCGCCGCAGTCGATGAGCGCGGACGTGGAATCCGGGAAGACGAGGTGGGTCGATTCGGATCTTCCGGTATAGTGGACGGTGATGCGGAAGCGGCCCTTGGACCACGGCGGCATGGGTTTTCCGGCGAGCGGATGCTTCGCCGCCTCCTCCGCCCGCGCCGCCCACGGCGGCAGGGCGCCCGCGAGCAGCGCCGCAGCGCCGCCCGCTATGAAATCGCGTCTTCCGGTCTTCACTTCCCCTTCCCCTCTATTTCAGCGGCGATCGCGGCGATCGCCCCGCTTCCGGTCTCGAGCCGCGAGACTACGCGGTCGAGGCTGGCGGCCGCGGCGGCGCGGTCTTCGTCGTTCTCCAGCCATTTACCTATCAGACGCGCGACGTTCCCGGCCGTGAAATTCTCCTGCAGCAGCTCCGGCATTGGCGCCTCGCCCTCTCCGCCGGACTTCTCCCAGACGACGTTGACGAGCCCGATGTGCTTCACTCCTTTTATGACGTGGCGCGCGAAGAACGCGAGAGCAGGCGAAACGCGATAGACGAGCACGGT
>JAFNRY010000086.1 GCA_017385345.1 Kiritimatiellia bacterium | reverse complement strand
GCGACGTCCATATCGAGGACTGGGCGATCATCGGCGGCTGCGCGGCGGCGCATCAGTTCTGCACCGTAGGCAGGCATTCGATGACCGGCGGCATGAGCAAGATAAGGCAGGATGTGCCGCCGTTCATGCTCAGCGACATGGTGGACGGGGCGCTGAAGGTGATCGGTCCCAACGTTGTCGGCCTCACGCGGCGCGGCTTTTCGCGCGATGTGATACACGCGCTGAAGGACGCGCACAGGTTTCTGTACCGCGACGGTCTCAACAGGAGCCAGGCGCTCGACCGCGTCGAAAACGACGTCGAGCCGCTGCCGGAGATAAAAGAGCTCGTCGCGTTCTACCGCAACTCGACGCGAGGTGTTGCCTGAAGAGGGAACGGTGGCGGCGAGGGCGATAGTTTCGTTCGGCTCCAACCTTGGCGACCGCGAGGCCGCCGTAAGGGCGGCCATCGACGCGCTGGCCGGCTTCCCGGCCACGCGCCTCGTCGCCCGGAGCTCCCTGCTCGAAACGGAGCCGGCGGACGTGCCTGCCGAGTTTGCCGGCCTCAAGTTCGTCAACGCCGCCGCCGTCTATGAAACTTCCCTCGATCCGTTCGACTTTTCGCGGCGCATGCATGCCGTGGAGGACGCCGCGGGTCGCGTCAGGACGGTTCGCAACGGGCCGAGGACGATAGACATAGATCTCGTCGATTTTGGCGGGGCGAGAATCGA
This sequence comes from Kiritimatiellia bacterium, assembly GCA_017385345.1. GTDB lineage: Bacteria > Verrucomicrobiota > Kiritimatiellia > RFP12 > UBA1067 > UBA1067. Next base: position 5,555 of record JAFNRY010000086.1, on the reverse strand, counting down.
CACGCCGGAGCTGACGCTGCCGCATCCGCGGGCGAAGGAGCGCGCGTTCGTCGCCGCGCCGCTCGCCGAACTTGGAATTTGCGTGGAGGAACTTCCGTGACCGTACTGGCAGTCGTTCTCGCGGCCGTTCTTGCCGCCGCGGCCGCCGCGGCCGCGATGGCGGCCGTGTTCTCCAACATGGCGAAGGCGAAGGACGCCGCCATGCGCGACTTCGTAGCGGCGAAGGAGCAGGCGCTCGACAGAGCCGTGGAATCGCTGCGCGGCCAGTTCGCCGTCCTTGCGGCGCGGCAGCTCAAGGAGCAGGGCGGAGATCTCGCCAGGATGAACAAAGAGCAGCTCGACATAATGCTCGCGCCGTTGAAGGAACAGGTCAGAACGCTACAGGAATCGACGCGCAAGGCGGAGAGCGAGCGCGCCAGTCTCGGCCGCAGCATGGCGGAGAGCGTCGGCGCGATTGGCGCGATCGCGAACGGGCTGGCGAAAACGGCTTCGGCCCTTTCGTCGGACGTGCGCGTGCAGGGCCGCAAGGGGGAGGACATACTTGCCGAGAAGCTGCGCCAGGCGGGACTCGAGGAAAACGTTAGCTTCTTCCTGCAGGACGGCACGGACTCCGAGCGGCCGGACGCGCAGGTTTGCGACACGGAGAACAGGTGGCTTGTCATCGACAGCAAGGTTAGCCTCACCGCCTATCTCGAATACGCCGAGGCCGGAAACGAGGAGACGAAGAAGGCCCGGCTCGCCGCTCACGTGGCGAGCGTCCGCCAGAAGATCGACCAGCTGGCCCGCAGAAAATACCCCGCCGCGCTTGCCGTCAGGCATCCGGAGCGCAACTATCTGCCGGTCACGGCGATGTTCGTCCCGTACGAGGCTCCGCTCGCCGAGGCGCTGAAGGCCGACGGTTCGCTCTGGCAGTTCGCGGCGCAGAACAACGTGGTGCTCGTCACGCCGCTCACTCTGCTCGCTTTTTTGAGGCTCGTGTATCTCGCGTGGCAGCACGAGAAGGAGGATCGCAACAGGCAGGATATCGCGAACGCGGCGCGCGAACTCCTTGCGCGCATGAACGGCTTTCTCCTCGCGTTCGAGAAGATCGGAAAGTCGCTCGAATCGCTTCAGGAGACATATGACGCCGCTAAGGGCGTGCTGGTCGATTCGCCGCGCGCGCATACCATAGCCAAGGCCGCGAACAGGCTCGTCGAATTGAATGTAAGGTTCGAAAATCGCAAGGGGCGCCGCCTCGAAAAGGCGCACGCCATCCGCCGCGACGATGGTATAATAGCGGAGGAGACGCCGGAGAACGGAGGAGGCGGCGGTGCGGAGGCTTGAATGGCCCGCCGCCGCGGCAGGGGCGATCCGGCCGCTCCGTTCCGCAATCTGAAAACCGGAGAGCTGCAATGCTGCTGAAAATAGAAGATCTCGACGTGTCGTACCGCAGCGACGAAGGCGAAGTCACCGCCGCCGCGATGGATGTCAACCTCGAACTCGAGCGCGGACAGGTGCTTGGCATAGTCGGCGAATCGGGGAGCGGCAAGAGCACCGTGGCGATGAGCGTCGCGAGGCTGCTGCCGAGTCCCCCCGCGTTCTACCCCAAGGGGCGCATCCTCTTCGACGGCGTCGATACGCTTACGATGCCGCTGCCGGAGCTGCGCCGCATGCGCGGAAAGAAGATAGGGGTGGTCTTCCAGGACCCGATGGGTTCGCTCTCGCCCCTCCACCGGATCGGCGAGCAGCTCGTCGAGACGATTCTTCTCCACGAGAAGATGCCCGTGCGCGCCGCGCGCGAAATGGCGCTTGAATGGCTCGGCAAGGTAGGCATACCCGAGCCGGCGGTGCGCGCGCGCGCCTATCCGCACGAACTCTCAGGCGGCATGCAGCAGCGCGTGATGATCGCGATGGGCCTCATGCTCGGCCCCGACCTCATAATCGCCGACGAACCAACTACCGCCCTCGACGTCACCATCCAGGCCCAGGTTCTGCGCCTCATGCGCGACCTCCACCAGGCCAATTCCGGCGTCTTGCTTATTACCCACGATCTCGGAGTGGTCTCCCAGATGGCGACAAGGCTCGCCGTGATGAAGGACGGCCGCGTCGTCGAGACTTCGGACGATCCGGCGGCGTTTTTCGCCGCGCCGGCGCATCCGTATTCGCAAAACCTCGTGCGCGAAGCGAAGAAAATGGAGCTGGAATGAGAAGAGTCGGAATAATCGGGGCCGGGCGCTTCGGCTCGGCCCTCGCGGAATCGCTCTCCAACGGAGAAGCCGAAGTCTTGCTTATAGACCGCAACCGGGCGGCCATGCAGGCGACGAGCGACTTCGCCACCGCGGTCCAGGGCGACGCCACCGATCCGCGAGCCCTCGAAGAGGCGGGCTTCGGAGAGTGCGACATCGCCGTGGTCGCGATCGCAAGCAACGTCGAGGCCTCTATGATGGCCACCGCCAATTGCAAGGAGCTCGGAATCCCGAAAGTAGTCGCCAAGGCCGCCAACGAACTGCACGGCAGGATCCTCAGGCGGATCGGAGCCGATGCCGTAATCTACCCCGACCGCGACAGCGCCAACAGGCTCGCGAGATCGATAGTCAACCACAACGCGGTTGATTTTCTCGAAGTCTCCGAGGGCTGTTCGATCGCGGAGATTGACGTCCCGCCCGAAGCGGTGGGCAAGTCGCTCGCGGAATCCGATTTCCGCAACGCCACTGGCTTCACCGTGCTGTGCATCCGGAAGGCGCAGGATTCGCAGGGCGGGCGCCGCACCGTTTCCATACCTCGGCCGGCCGACACGCTCGAGTCGGGCGACAAGCTTATAGTGTTCGGCGAGACGAAGCGTCTCGACAGCAGATTGCGGGAAGATTGATGCGGCTTTCGATTACCGGCGGACGGACGCTTTCCGGCGTGCATCGCGTGCCGGGCAACAAGAACGCGGCCCTGCCCATGATAGCGGCGGCGCTGCTCACCCGCGAGCCGGTCATCCTTGAAAATCTCCCCGACATAGCGGACGTGGACGCGATGCTTTCTGCGGCGGCCGCTTTTGGCGCGAAGGTTGAACGCGACCGGAACGGACGCACCGCGACGATAACGGCGGCGAAGCTCGTCTCGGCTAGGATTTCCGCCGAGCTGGCCGCGAGCATCAGAACGAGCATCCTCTTCGCCGGGCCGCTGCTTGCGCGCCTCGGGCGCGCCTCGCTGCCGCCGCCCGGCGGCGATGCCATCGGCCACCGCCGCCTCGACACCCATTTCGCCGGTTTCAAGGCGCTTGGCGCCAAGGCCGCCGCCGGCAGAAAGACGCTGCGCTTCGCCGGCGAACTCAAAGGCGCCGACATCCTCCTCGACGAAGCCAGCGTCACGGCGACGGAGAACATTCTCATGGCGAGCGTCCTCGCGAAAGGGCGGACCACGATCTACAACGCGGCTTGCGAGCCGCACATCGCGGATCTTGCCGCAATGCTCAATTCCATGGGGGCGAAGATCTCGGGGGCCGGCACGAACCTCGTCTCCGTCGAAGGAGTCGAATCCCTCTCCGGGTGCAGGGCGCGCATCGGCTGCGACTACATAGAGGCCGGCTCCTACATCGCCGCTGCCGCCGTCACCGGCGGCGAACTGCTCCTTACCGAAATAGACCCGGCGCCTTTCGCCGCCATCGAAGGCCCTTTCAGGCGTTTCGGAATAACATGGACGATCGACCGCCGCGAAAGGACGCTCAAATACACGCCCCGCAAAAAGCTGAAAATGCGCTACGATTTCGGCGACGCCATCCCGTCCATCGCCGACGGGCCGTGGCCGGCCTTCCCGTCCGATCTCATGTCGGTGCTCATTGTCGTGGCGACCCAGACGCGCGGCACCTGCCTCTTTTTCGAGAAGATGTTCGAATCGCGCCTTTATTTCGTGGACAGCCTGAGGCAGATGGGCGCGAAGATCGTCCAGTGCGACCCGCACCGCGTGGTCGTCACCGGCCCGTCCCAGCTCTACGGCGGGACGTTCGCCTCGCCGGACATACGCGCCGGAATCGCGCTCGTGGTGGCCGCTCTCGCGGCCAAGGGACAATCAAACATACTCGGAGCGGAGAAGATAGACCGCGGCTACGAGGCGGTCGAAAATGGACTGGCCGCCATCGGAGCGAACATTTCAAGGAGCAAGACATGAACCAGGACAAAAAGACCTTTTTGGCCGCGCCGTTGCTGTTTTTCGTTTTTCTCGCCGTTTACGCGGCCGTGTGGGCGCTCGTGCCGCCGGATGCCATCGCGGCTTTTTTCGACCGCGGGGGCTATTCACCATTTGAACTCGCAACGATTCCTTTCTACGCCGCCATAATTCCGGCCGTGTGGATCTGCAGGCCGTTCGACGGTTCTCGGAGAAGGCAGACCGTTCTTTCGGCAATGGCTACGGCGGTCGTCGCGATGGCCATCGTCAAGGAGCTCGATTTGCACAATACCGTTCTCCATCTTCTGTATCCCGAGCGTGTCGGTTGCGACGGATCCTTGTTGCCGGGTCTCGTGAAGCCAAACGGATCGCCGCTTACCGGCACTCCCTTCAAGGCGAGGGTTTTGACGAACGCTGCCGTGCCGTTTGGAATGAAGGCGGCCATTCTCTTTTATTTCACCGCCTTCTTCGGCGTGTTCGCCGCTGGTTTTGCCTGGCTGCTGCCTTCGTGGTTAAAAGGGGTTTTCGCCCTCCGGCCGGACGCCTGGTCGATTGGCTGTTTCGGCGCGAGCGGCATCATGGTGCAGATCGCAGACCGGCTTCCTTCATGGTTCCGGCACGCGAAGGCGCCCTCGGGCGATGGCGCGGCGGGCGCCGTCCTGGAACCGTCGCAGAAGGCTTTCTGCACTGTGTTCGAAGAGGGCGGCGAACTTATGATAGCCGTCTTTGCCCTGCTCGCCGTGTACTTTGCGTCTCAGAAGCGGCGGTCGTAGAGAAGGGCGGCGTTGACGACGACGAAAAGCGAACCGCAGTTGTGGACGATCGCGCCGGCGGCCGGATTCAGCAGGCCGAAGGCGGAGCATGCTATGGCGATCGCGTTTATCGACATCGACAACGCTATGTTGAAGTGTATCAGTTTTATGCAGGCTGAGGAGAGGCGTTTCAGGTAGGCCAGCTTTCCGATGTCGTCGCTTGAAAGGGCGATGTCCGCCGCTTCCACCGCTATGTCGCTGCCGGCGCCGCCCATGGCCACGCCCACCGAGGCGGTTTCCAGCGCGACGGCGTCGTTCACGCCGTCGCCGACCATGCACACCTTTCGTCCGGCGCGCTGCATTTCCTCGACGGCTTTCGCCTTGTCCTCCGGCAGAAGATCCGCCCTCGCGTCGTCGATGCCGAGTTCGCCGGCGATGCGACGCGCCGTGGCGGCGTTGTCGCCCGTAAGCAGGCAGGCCGAGACGCCGGCTTTGGCGAGTTCTTCGAGCGCCTTTTTCGCGTTAGCGCGCACGGTGTCCGACAAGGCGACGAATCCGGCGGCGCGGCCTCCGGCGGCTACGAATACGACCGCCCGGCCTTCCTTCCTCCGGCGGTTCGCTTCTCGGATCAGCCCGTCCGGGATCGTCGCGCCGTTTTCGGCCAGCCAGGCT
>JAFNRY010000085.1 GCA_017385345.1 Kiritimatiellia bacterium | reverse complement strand
GTTCGGCTGGTCGAAGGACGATGTCGAAACCATTCTGCGAACCATGGCCGAAACCGGCCGCGAGCCGGCGTGCGCCACCGGCGACGCCGCCTCCATCGCGGCGCTCGCGCGCCCGCCGCGCTCCCTGTTCGACTGCTTCAGGCAGAACTTCGCCCAGGTCACGAACCCGCCGATCGATCCGGTGCGCGAAGAACTCGCAATGTCGATCATGACATACATCGGCAACGACGGCAACATGCTCGCCGAAGGCCCGGAACACGCCCGGCTTGTGAAAATGACGAGACCGGTGCTGACCGACGGCGAAACCGAAAGAATAAAGAACATACCCGGCTTTCCGGCGGCGACGCTCGGGCTGTATTTCGACGGCTCGCTGCGCGACGCGCTCGCCGCGCTCGCCGACGCCGCGAAAAAAGCGGCGGCCGGAGGCGCGAAAATCCTGGTGTTGAGCGACAAAGCCGCGCCGAAAAACGCAACAAAGCGCATTCCCTCCGTTCTGGCCGTGGCGGCCGCCAACAAAGCTCTTTCCGAAACCGGGGCCCGCCCTTCCACAGGCATCGTCGCGGAAACCGGCGAGGCTCTCGAAGTCCACCATTTCGCCGTACTGCTCGGATTCGGCGCAACCGCGGTGAATCCGTATCTCGCGCTCGAAACCGCCGTCGGATTTTGCGACGGCGACCGCACCAAGGCAGTCGAAAACTACATCGGCGCGGTTTGCGCCGGCATAATGAAGATCATGTCGAAAATGGGCGTTTCCACTCTCAGATCCTACCGCTCCGCGCGCATTTTCGAGACTGTCGGCCTCGGGCCGGAAGTCGTGCGCGAATGGTTCGGCGGGGCGGCCTCGTCCACCGGCGGAATGGGAATGGAGGATCTCGAGGAGTTGACGCGCATCCCGCGGGACGGAAAAACTGAAGACGCCGCCATGCGGAGCGAAGAAGAAAGGCTGTGGACGCCGCGCAGGGCCGCCGAACTTCGCGAAGCGGTGCGCAACGACGACTACGGGCGATTCCGCCGCTTTACGCGCGAAATCGACGAATGCAGCCGCGCGACGCTGCGCTCGCAGCTGGAGTTTACTTCGCGCGAGGCTCCGGTTCCTCCAGACGCCGTCGAACCGGTCGAATCCATAATCAAACGCTTCACCGGAGCCGCCATGTCGCTCGGATCGATTTCCCCGGAGGCCCACGAGACGATAGCGATCGCCATGAACGGCCTCGGCGCCTCGTCGAACTCCGGCGAGGGCGGAGAGGATCCGGCGCGCTTCGGCACGAACAAGAACAGCGCAGTGAAACAGATAGCCTCGGCGCGCTTCGGCGTGACCGCCGGATACGTGCGCAGCGCAAAGGAACTGCAGATAAAAATCGCGCAGGGGGCGAAGCCCGGCGAAGGCGGACGGCTGCCGGCGCGCAAAGTGGACACCCTCGTCGCGGCGCTGAGACACTCCAAACCCGGCGTCCCGCTCGTCTCGCCTCCGCCCCACCACGACATCTATTCCATCGAGGATCTCGCCGAAACGATCTACGACCTGAAGAGCGTCAACCCTGAAGCCGGAATATCCGTCAAGCTCGTTTCGCAATCCGGCGTCGGGACCGTGGCGGCCGGAGTGGCGAAGGCCCGCGCCGGCAAGATCGTCGTTTCGGGATTCGACGGAGGAACCGGAGCGGCGCCGCTCTCGTCGGTAAAACACGCCGGGCTCCCGTGGGAGACGGGGCTGGCCGAAGTCAGACAGACTCTCGAGAAAAACAACCTCCGCCGACGAGTGAAACTCCAGATCGACGGACGCCTCTGCACAGGACGCGACATCGTCGTAGGCACGATGCTGGGCGCGGACGAATTCGCCTTCGGCACGGCGATGCTCGTCGCGCTCGGATGCGTCTATTGCACGAAATGCAATCTCGACCGCTGCCCGGCCGGCATCGCGACCCAGGACAAGGCGCTACGCGCCAGATTCGCCGGCAAACCGGAGCACCTGCAGACGTACTTCCGATTTCTCGCTCGCGAAGTCCGCGAAACGCTCGCGTCCATCGGATTCAAGTCGCTGGACGCGATACGGGGCCGCGCCGATCTTCTGCGGACGAAACCGGGCGCGCGCTTCGACTTCCGCGACCTGCTCGCGTGCCGTCCGGCGGAAGCGCCGGCAACGGACGCGCCGAGCGACGCAAAGCAAGACGGCGCCGGCCAAGACGACGCCGGCCTGATCGCCGCCGTCAAGCGCGGCGAAACAGAAATAGAACGGAAAATCGGAAACGCAGACCGCGCCGTCGGCGCAGCGCTGTCGGGCTGGATTGTTTCGCAACCGCGCGAAACGGCGGGGCTGGCGGCGACGGTGCGTTTCACCGGATCGGCGGGACAGTCTTTCGGCGCCTTCCTCGTCAAAGGAATCAGGTTTTCACTGCACGGCGAGGCTAACGACTATGTGGGGAAAT
>JAFNRY010000084.1 GCA_017385345.1 Kiritimatiellia bacterium | reverse complement strand
GACTTGCCGGCGGCGCGGGGCCGTCTCGATCGTCGATGAAGCGCACGCGACGGGGGTTTGCGGCGCGACGGGGCGCGGATTGAAGGAACATTTCGGCTGCGGCGCGCCCGACGTCGAAGTCGGCACGCTGTCGAAGGCGCTCGGTTCGTCGGGCGGTTTCGTTTGCGGCTCGCGCGTTCTCGCCGCCTATCTGCGCAACAAGGCGCGCCCCTTCATATTCTCCACCGCGCCGTGCCCGGCGTCCGCCGGCGCGGCGGAAGAGGCGCTGTCGATCCTCGAAAACGAGCCGCGGCTCGTGGAAAGGCTCCGCTCGAACGTCCGCGCCTTCCGGGCGGCGCTGGCCGGCAACGGTTTCGAGATCGCCCCGCGCTGCGATTCGGCCATCGTGCCAGTTGCGGCCGGGAGCGAAGCGAGAGCCTTGGAGATTTCGGAGCGGCTACTCGAGCGCGGTTTCGCCGCGCCCGCCATCCGCTATCCGACGGTAGCCCGCGGGGCGGCGCGACTGCGCTTCGCGATATCGGCCGCGCACGATGCGGCTACTCTGGCCGCCGCCGCCCGCGCTCTCCGCGATGCAGCCAGATAATCCGCGCTTCCGGATAATGCGAGCGCGCAAACCGCCCGCCCTCCTCCTCGCCGTAGATGAAACACGCCGTGGAAAGTCCGTCCGCCAGCATCGCGCTCGACGGATGGACCGCCGAAACCGAGTACGCGGGCGGCGACGCCTTCGAACCGTCGCGCGCATCTACTATATGGTCGCCGCGAAAATACGCTCCGCTCGTCGCAACGGCGGCATTCTCCCCGAGCCGGAGCGGCGCGCGCGACGGATCGCCGAACACCGAAACCCGCCACTCTCCCTTTGCCGCCTTCAGATTGCCGCCTATATCGACGAGCAGACCGCCGCATTTTGCGATTTCGGGGGTCTTCCGCGCCGCTTCCGCGGCGAGATCGGCCGCGAATCCCTTCGCGATCGCCCCGAGATCGAGCGTCCCCTTGCCGCGCCACCGCGGATCGAAACGCCCGCCGGTCTCGTCCCGCAGCCGGAACGCCGCCTCGTAGCACGGACGCACCGAGGCGTCGCACCGCGAGAGAACGCCGCCATCGTCAAGCGCCGCGAGTTTGTTCAACTCCGATCCGGGATTGTGCGCGCTCAACAGAGCCTCGACTTCCGAAAAAACAGAACGGACGCAATCGCGCAGCGCCCGCGAGATTTCGCCGGACTCCGGAGCGCGGACCTGAACCGCGGCAATGGTGCCCATGGCCGGCCATTCCAGCCTCTCTATACGATCGTCGCGGCCGCAACCGCACAAAACGGCGATGCAGACCGCGACGGACGCGACAGCGCGAACAGACGCCGCCACCGGCGCTATTTCTTCCTGGCGGACGCCGGATTGGCGGGCGTCGCCTTGACAAGATCGACTATTTTCGCGGTTATTTCGGGATTCGCCTTCAGATATTCAATCGTGGCGAGCGAACCCTGGGCGAGCTGCTCGTCGCCGAAAGACAGCCAGCTGCCGCGTTTCTCGACTATGCCGCGGGCGAGAGCCGCGTCGAGCACGGATCCCTCCCACGAGATTCCGCAGGTGTAGAGAATGTCGAATTCTGCCTCGGTGAACGGCGGCGCGACCTTGTTCTTCACTACCTTCACGCGAGTCCGGTTCCCGACGACCTGGCCGGCCGTGTTCTTTATCGCACCTATGCGCTGGACCTGGAGGCGGACGGAAGCGTAGAACTTGAGCGCCTTTCCGCCGGGGGTCGTCTCGGGGTTCCCGAACATGACGCCGATCTTCTCGCGCACCTGGTTCGTGAAGATGAGCAGGGTCTTCGTCTGGGCGATCACGCCAGTCAGCTTGCGCATCGCCTGCGACATGAGGCGCGCCTGGAG
>JAFNRY010000083.1 GCA_017385345.1 Kiritimatiellia bacterium | reverse complement strand
GGTTGGTGGAGACCTGCTTGGTGATCGCGTTCGTGGCGACGGTGTAGTTGTTGGAATCCACCACGGAAAGCGTCGGCCAGTCGTCGTAGTCGCAGATGGACATGATTTCCTCCCACGCGGTCCAACCGTCCTCGTCGGCGTCGCGCAAGAAGTCCCATGCATAGCGGTTGGCCGCGCCGCTTTCCGCCATATCGTCCTCGATGCGGTCGTCAAGCATGTCGTAGTCGGTGAAGATTTCGCCGACGTAGAGCTCGCCCGTGCGGTAGAAGTAGTCGATCTGCGACCTGCCGCCGGTGAAGGCGTCGTCCGGATCGAACTCGGCGCCGAGATCGAACCTCTCGGAGAGGAGGTATTCGGCGTAGTTGCTCAGGCCGTCGCCGTCGTCGTCGTCGAGCATCCTGTCGCCCTTGATATGGTAGGCGAAGGCCATGTCGTCGGCGATGCCGTCGCCGTCGGTGTCGGTCTGCCACGGGTCGGTCGGCAGGTCGCCGCCGTCGTATTCGTCGAGCAGTCTCAGGCCGGTCGGGGAAGCGGCGCGCGCGTCGTCGTGGTTCCACGGCGAAGCGGCCGTCGCGTCGAGTTTGTCGAGGCTCTCGAACATGGTGTACAGCTCCCAGCCGTCCGGAATGCCGTCGCCGTCGGTGTCGGCCACGCCGGGCTTGAGAGTCCATTCGCCCCACTTGCGCTTGGAGTTGACCGCCATCTCGTCGGCCATGCCGAGAGCCTCGAAGTAGCGGAGGACCATGTACTTGTCGAGCGCCGTCATCAGTTTCGTGTTGTTCACGGAGACGCTGCCGTCGGACGGCGCGTCTCCCGCGACGCATGTCCTGGAATCGAATCCGAAGCGTTCGTAAACCTGCGCATGGACGAGCACCACCGTCTTGGAGGCGCTTACGCCGATGACGCGCCAATCCCCGGAGGAGACGTCGGGCGCGAGGCCTATGCCGTTCTTCTCGCCGTACTTGTACATGGTGCGCAGCCCGTACGATTCGACCTCGTCCGCGCCTATGGAGTCGCCCGTCTGCGGCGTCCTGCCCACGACGAGAGTACCACCGGAGGCCGTGGCCGTCTGTTTCGCCGGTATCGCCCAGATTCCAACCGTTCCGTCCACGGTGTTGCTTGCGGTCACGTACGCCGCAGGAACCTCGGCGTACGCCATGACGTCGCCGGGATCGCCGGACACGAGATAGGCGTCCGCGACTTGGGGATCGGTGAAGCCGTCGGCGAATATCGCCTCCCAGCCGTCGGGCAATCCGTCGCCGTCGGTGTCGAAGGTGTTGGCGTTGAGCCCGAAGAGTCCCTCCTCCTCGAGCGACAGTCCATCGCCGTCGAGGTCGCCGTCCACGGTGCTGCTGATCAGTTCGTCTTCATCCTCGAAGCAGTCGATCGTCTCGTTTCCGTTGACGTCGGTGTCTTCGATGAAGATCGTCGCCGACGGGCAGGCCGTCATGGACTCCGTCACCGTGACGCCGACGGGGCTGTAAACGTCCTTCATCGTGGTTCCGGTCTTGTTGGCGCAGCCCCAGGATTCCCAGGCGTCGCGCTTGCCGTTGCCGTTGGCGTCGATCCACGCCACGAGCCAGACCGTCTGCGGCGCTATGCCGGACATGAAGGCGTTCGTCGTCGCGACGTCGTTGATGTCGGCGAGCTTCGACGTGTCCGCGACGCGCACGCTCGCCAGCGGGGCGCCGGAGAAGTCGGCCGAAGCGTGGGCTTCTACCACTATGGCGCCGGTCTCGTACGCGGCGGGGTTCGGCCCGTAGTAGCGGACCGCCGCCGCGACCCTGCCGTAGCCGGTCGGCACGCTGGGATTGATCTTGGCGTTCGCAACGTCCATGCAGAATGCGGCCCATCCGCTCCAGCCGCTCTCGTCGAGCGTCGTTTCGGGATGCGCGGCGTTCAGAAGGGCGACGCGCCACTTGTAGGACTTGCCGTCCTCGAACAGCGTGCCGCCGGTCGTGCCGACGTCGGCGCCGGCGTATATCGCGGGCGAGAAGCGGTAAACGGCCTTCTGCCCGACCGTCAGCGGGACGCGTCCCGGCAGGATCCGGACGCCCGAATCGTACACGAGCGCGCCGTCGGAATCCTGGATCTGGATTTCGAACGCGGTCGCGGTGAGGTCGTCGCTCGCGAATGTCAGCAGCGGGGCGGCGGTATAGACCTGCGCGCCGGAAACGGGCGACACGGTCGCCGCCACGGGCCTCTTGTCCGTGAACTCCTTCGTGAATATTTCGTACGGCGTTACGGTCTGCGTGCCGTCTATGTTCTCGGCTATCGTCTCGACGAGATACGTCGCCGACTTCACCGTTTCTCCCGTCTCGCGCTCGGCATCGACCACGAGATACTTCCAGTCGAGCCCGAACACGCCGGCCGCCTCGGTGTAGAAGTCGGACTCGTTCAGGTAGGAGCGCATGTCGGAAGTCAGCGTCTTGGTGAAGAGGCAGCGCGGCGTCGTCTCGGCGCCGTTGATGCCGGTGCGGGTGATCCTCACTGCCGAAAGGGCGGGCGCAGCCTCATTGCCGCCGTCTTCGCCGCCGTCTTCGCCGTCGTCCTCTCCGTCCCCTTCGACGCCGGCGGCCAATGTCTGGATAATGCCGGAGATGTCGTATCTCGGGCCGATGGCGCTCTCGTCCTTGAGTTCGATTGCGATCGGGCCCGTCTTGTGCCATCCGATGTTGACATTCTCGACGACGCCGTACGGCTCGCCGACGGAAGGCGCTCCATCGCCGTTCAGGTCGAAGAATGCCTCGATCGTGTTGGCGCCCTGCCTTACGTAGCCGTACTCCGGTTCGCTCATCCAGACCGTCTGCGGCCATTCGTCGCCCAGACGGTAAGTATAAGACGCCTGCAGAACCATCTCGTCGAGATCGACGCCGTTGGAACGGACCTTGCCGAGATCGATTTCATACTCGCCGGTGGTGAAATCTATAGATCCGACGACCGTTTCCGCAGGCGTGTCCTCGGAGGAGATGGATATGTAGCCGTTGTTACCGCCGGCATAGCTGGACGAAATTGCGAATTGCTTGAATTCCGTCACCGTGCGCACGAACTCGACGTTCGCTTCGCCGTATCGACTCCTGTCGGCTTCGTATTGAGCCAGTGTCCCGTAGCATAAGCCATCACTTCTAATTTGTTGGGCATTAGTATACCACCAATCACCCGGAAGGTACCAGACATACATGACGCCGGCGTTTATGTCGCGTTTGGAGAAGGATACTCCGCTGCCGGGCATTATCGTGCCGGGATGCAGATTTCCGCGAATAACCGTGTCGAAGAGATATTCTCCGATGATGACATGCATCTGCTGCTCTCCAGCGGGAGTGACGAACCTGGCGTCCGTCCTGCCGTTGCCCGCCGTGGACGTGCGGACCACAAATCTTGCGTTTGTGACCGTCGCCCTGCCGAAGTAGGTCGCCTTCACGCCGATCGCCGGCTGGGGACGGCCGCGGAGTCCTTCGATGTCGGAACCGCTGTAGTATCTATCTATGCGGTCCGCCGGGAAGCCTCCACGCCATGTTGCAGCGCGCGCTTCGCTGAAATTGTCCCAGCCGTCGCCGTCCGTATCGAGATAGGGATCGTAGATGCGCGGGTTCGCGTAGTCCTTGGCGTACTGAATCTCCCACCAGTTTTCAACCATGTCGTGGTCGGTGACGATTTCGCCGAGATACTGCCCTCCGGCGACAAAGCCGCCGTCATCCGTCTCGATGTCGTCTTCCGGCCCCGGCAGGAAATAGTCGGTCACGAGCTGGTTGACGCCCGTCCTCGGAAGCGTCGGGTCGAGGTAGGGCATTCCAGCGGAGAGGCCGTACGGTTCGTCGCCGAACGAAATGAGGAACTCGGCGTGGTTGGAGAGGCCGTCGCTGTCGTAGTCGTCGTCGGGTTCGCAATCGACGAGACCGTACAGGCGCTCCCACCAGTCGTATATGTTGTTGTTGTTGTCGTCAACCCTGTCCGCGTATTCAGGATGGATCCTGCCGTCCGGCAGCATTCCGCGCGCGATGTCGATGACGTACGCCAGGCCTGCGGAGATTTCTGCCCCGTGGTAATCGACGAGCGTGCTCCATGCGAGGGACGCGCCCGGATCGAGAATCGGCGAGTAGTTGTTGCGCGCGTATTCCTCGTACCAGTCCGGAATGCCGTCGCCGTTGCCGTCGGCGCCGCCGGAGTTCTCCCACGCCGTGCCTACGTTGCCGTCCCACATTTGCGGGCAGCGCTTGGCGAACGTGCCGCCGAGCGGGACGAGGTCGGTAGTGCCCGTGTACGAACGCCACCTGCGGAAGCGGATGCGATTGTAGGCGTTCGAGACGGCGTAGCTGGAAGGATACGCCTTGGCGAGCAGGGCGGCGCGCGTGCCGTGCTCGAGGTAGTCGTAGCTGTACGTCGAACGCCTGTACGGCATGGCCTCGTTGTGGAACGAGTACTGGCCGATTCCCTGCTGCGAAGCGGGCGTGTAGCCGCTGCCGAGGTATTCGGAGTACATGTAGCTGTCCACGGAGGTGCCATCGACTATCGGCAGGTGCTCGACGGTGTTCTGGATCCAGGGCACGATGCGCCTGTCGGTATAGACCGTGCTGGCGAGGGCGGTGCGGTTCCACCAGCCGACCTTGAGGCCGCCGGCGACCGTGCCGTCGCCGGCGCTGTCTCTGAACGCGTTCTTGAGTTCGAGGATGTTGGAATATCCGCCGGAGACGTTCAGGTCGGGATTGGAGATGTAGTCGTTCTCCGCGGCCGCGGCCACGCTGGAGTCGAAGCCGAGCGGCGCGGTCGCCACGTCCTCAGCCTCCACCGCTCCCGGCAGATCGTCGAACGAATAGTGGAACATCAGCTCGACCGGCAGCGTCGGATTGCCGTCGTTGTTCTTGCGCGTTCCACCGCCGAGCCACACGGAATAGACCTCCTCGCGGTTCTGCTTGATTTCGTCGAAGGTCAGCGTCCTGGCATGGTCGTCGAGTATGTCCGCGCCGGTCCGCGCGCCGTCCCAGACGCGCACTTCATCGACGTAGCCCTTGAAGAACTCCTGGAAGTTGTCGAACGTCTCCAGGTGCTCGGATACGTCGATGAGCTCGGCGTCCCTGCTCGCGGGGCTGTCGGGGGCCGTGACTTTCAGATAGTACGGATAGAGCGCGGCGTACGCCTTAGTCTTCGGCCTCGCGCCGACGTAGAACGCGGACGGCGTCGTCTTGAACCTCTTCGGCGTCACCGGGAACGTGGAGGCGGACGTCGTGTCCTGCACCACGCCGTAGATGCCGTTCGCCGGCACGAGCGTCGTCCTTGCGCTGCTGCGGAGCGCTCCGTTGAGGTAGATCTTGAGTTCCGTGCCGTCGAACGTTATGGCGACGTGGCTCCAGACGCCCGGCTCGATCGCGCCGCCGTTCACGCGCTGGCAACTGAGCGGCTCGTCGGCGCCCGATTCCTTGGCGTCAGTATTGTCGAACATTCCGTAGATCTCGCCCTGCGCGGAAATGCCGATCCTGAAGTTGGCGCGGATCGACACGGCGTTCTTGTTGACAGCGTCGCCCTCGTAGGCGCAGGAGCGCTCGATTATCGTCTGGGCGCGGCGCGTCTCCTCGGGCATGACCCAGCATTCGACCGTGAACTGCCTGAGCGTATCGGCGCTGCCGTCGTCTCTGTACGCCGGCTCGAAGGACATGGCAACCGAATTCTCTCCAGGGAACCAGAGGGCCTGGCGTCTGAACGGATCGGTGAACTTCAACGGGTCGGAGTACGGGGTCGTCATCTTGATCACTTCGAACGAATCAGGCGTGAAATCGTTGTCGGTGTCGTAGCCCTCGTTCTCCTCGAACGCGAACATCCACCTGCCGTTGTTGAAGTTGCGGCTGCTGTCCCTGACAAAATCCTTGTAGATCATCTGGTAGAGCACCGTGCCGGGCCAGTAGTACTGCCAAGTGTAGCTTGAGCGCGACGTGCTCTCGGTGAACCACAGCGGGGTCGGGTCGGTGTGGGTCGGAAGTGGATCGGCGACATTGGCGAGGGGCTTCTCCTCGTCGTTGCGCACACCGTCGCCGTCGGCGTCTGCCATGGGCGAACCCATCGTCCATGGATAGAGGACCGGATCGTAGGCGGCGGGCGCGCGAAGCTGGGTCACGCCGGAGGGCTGCGTTTCGCGGCCCGCTTCGGCGGCCCCTCTGTCGAACGTCGGATAGATCCATTCGTTGAAGTAGGCGTTGAAAGGCCTGCAATACGCTTCGGCCTTGGGCCTGCCCATCCAGTAGGCGAGGGCGATAATGTCGCCGTGCTTGCCGCGGACCGTATTCTGCCATTCGCTCTGGGTCGAAGAGGAGAGTTCGTCGCCCGGCTGGGTGCCAAGGATCGGGTTGAGGCCGTGGAAAAGCTCGTAGTAATCGTCCATGCCGTCGCCGTCTGTGTCGGCAATGCGCGGATCGGTCGTCGCGTAGCCGGCAACGTAGCCGTGGGCGCGCTCGATCTGCGCCGAGCTGCCGAAGATGCACATGGAGCCGGTGACGGGGAGCATGAAGAACCCGGGAAGTTCATTGACCTCGACGGAGCCAAGGCGCGCCTTGTCGAAGTGCTTCGGCGGGCGGGCGAAGTAGCCGAGCGCGCGCCAGCCGGCGTCGTTCCACGCCTTCTGGTAGCCGGGCTTTGAAAGCGAGACGCGCTTCGCGACCTCCGCCGCCGCGGGAAGCACGCGCGTCCTCTCCGCGATCACGGGCTCCTCGACTACGACGATGTTGCCGGACGCGTCGGTCTTCTGGACGCGGCGGACGCCGGTCGTCACGACGTAGTGCTCGAGGACTTCGTCGCCGCCGTACCACGCGGCGGCGGCGTTGGCCGCGAACGTGGCGGGGCTGGCGGGGTCGAACTGCACGAACGGCAGGACGTTAGTCTCGGCCGAGGGGCGCATGAACTGCTGCGTGTGCGCCGTGAGAAGCCGCGACGCGGTTTCGTCGTACTCGCCTTCCGTCAGCAGCCTGCCCATGAGAGGCGTAGAGATGTCGTCGTAGCGCAGATGGCGCAGGGCCTGAACGCAGTATTCCTGCCAGTTGTCGAGGCCGTCGTGGTCGAAATCGACGTCGCGGAACACGCCGAGGAGTTCGTCGCGCGTTCCGTTTGCCGAGTAGTCCTCGGTGTCGTTGCGGATCTCCGTCCTCGCATCGCCGCCCCACGTAGCGTCCATGCCGCCGACGATATAGTACACATCGGTCGCCACGACCTGTACGGTGTTGGTGCCGCTCTCGTCGCTCTCGTCGCCTTCTTCCCCGCTGCTGCCGCGGCTTCTGCGGCGGCGGCTTCAGCGGCCGCCTGCGCCGCCGTGTTGGCTGCGCTGGAGTATTCGTTCACACGGTCCGCGATCCACGTCGCCTGCGATATCAGCTTGGCCCAGTGGTTGGGGTTGTACTGCATCGTCATGGAAGGTATGCCCACCGCAAGACCGGCGTGCTGCATTTCCCAGCCGTCCGGCAAACCGTCGCCGTCGGTATCGATCGTGCACGGGTTCATGCCGCCGCCGCGGATGCACACGCTGCCGTTATCGACCGGCGTGCCGTAGATGAAGCTGAAGCGCGCGTCGACAAATATCTGGCCGCCGTTGTAGAAATCTTCGCGCCAGTATCCGCCTTCGGCGCCGTCAAGTATGCCGTCGCCGTCGGTGTCTTCGTCGTCCGGGTCGGTCGGGAAGAACTTGTTGATCCAGCCGTATATGGGGCTGCCGCTCTTGGTCGGCGAATTGTCGGCGATCGACGCGCATCCATAGAAATCGACGCCCTGGACGGTCGTGTTGTCGTCGATCGTCTCCGTCTTGAACTTCGTCATGTACATTTCGCACGAATCGGAACCGGCGTACTCGAGGATCGTGTTGACTCCGTCGCCGTCGCGGCTCTGCTTCTGGACTTCTGTCGTTAGCGCAACCGAGAAGAGCGGATTGCAGTTGTTGTAGAGTTCCCAGCCGTCGGGGATTCCGTCGCCGTCGCTGTCCGCGCCGTGCCAGCCCGTCCTGCCGGACGCCGGATCTATGTTGATCGCGCGCTCGAATGCGTAGTACTGCGAAACGTTCCAGTAGGAATACGCCTGGCCGGAACTCTCTTCGTCGCTCTCCGAGGCGGCGTCGCCGCGGAAGGCGTCGTCGTTGAAGATGATGTTCGGGCACGTCGTCGCCGCGAGGAGCCTGAGGACCGAATCGAGCCTCTCGAGCCTGCCGCCGTTGTCGGAATGGTAGTTGAAGTCGAAGTCGTCGTACCCTCTCAGTCCGGAACTGTTGAGGACGTAGCGCACGTAGTCCATGACGAGATATTCGTCGAGGTTGGAGTATGCACGCGTGTTGACGGCGCGGCCCTGGCCCTCGCGCAGTTCCGTCCTGCCAGTTTCGTTCCAGCGGCTCGAGACGTAGCCGAACGCGTCGGAGTTCCATCCGGTGCGCGGATCGAAGCCGATGGCGCCCTTCACCTGCGCGTGGACGAGAATGTAATCGACGTACTTCGGCAGCTGCATGCCGACCCTGACCGGCACGGAGGAAGTGACCGCGATGTTGGAAACCATCGGCAGGCCCCAGATCCAGCCGTCGTCGTCCTCCGAATACTGCATGTGGTTGGTCGTGCCGTAGCGTATCAGCTCCCTCTCGCCGTCTTCGCGCGTCACAAAAAGCGGATTGAACGTAAAGCCCTTGGCTTCGACGTCGCGCAGAATGATGGCGTTGCCGTACCCGTCGACATTGTAGTCCGTTCCTTCGACGAGGCTGGTGAAGACCGTGATGCGGACGCCGTCGGCGTAGGGCTCGGGATCGCCGCGATCCTCCTCCGCGGAGGTTCCGTCGTCGCCGGCGTCCTCGTCGTCGCTTTCGACGGGCTCCCATTCGACAAGCACCGGATAGCCGCCCGTCCGCAGGAACGCCATGAAGTCGTTGTCCGGGTTGTCGCCCGCGTTGGGCAGGACGGCGCTGAGGCCGTTGACAACCTCCCAGCCGTCGCTCATGTGGTCGCCGTCGGTGTCCCAGTGGCAGGGGTTGGTTCCGATGGCGAGTTCTTCGAGATCGGAGAGGCCGTCGTCGTCGAAGTCAGGAACGCCGGCGTAGATCGCGGCTTCGAGTTCGATTCCGGGATGGAAGCGCTCCATCACCTCTTCCGCGGTTATCTCGGTTCCATAGACGATGTTGTCGGGGTTGAAGCGCTCGAAGAGGAACCGCTGGCCCGGCAGCGGCATTCCGGGATGCTTGTTCCACACGTCGGCGATCTTCACGTGGGCGTTGGATTCGGCCACGGACATTCCTTCCCAGTCCCAGGTTGACATCTCGGCCTTGTAGGAGAGGGCGCATTCGCGCCAGACCTTCGCCTGGTACCAGAAGAAGTATTCCCAGCCGTCCGGGAAGCCGTCGCCGTCGGTGTCGTCAACCGTCGGATCCATGCGCTGGCCGGAAAGGCCCGGTTCGGGGCACCACTCGGCGAGACTGGGTTCCGCGACGACGCCAGCAGTGTTGGTATAGGAGCCGGTCGTCTCGTCGAAGAAGACCGCGAGCGCATCGACGCCCGCTTCGGGATCGTACACCACGTCGCCCATGCTGTTCGTCCAGGACGCGACGACGTAGTTGGTCGTGCTGGCGCCGGTTTCGGGATCGGTGTCGATCGAGGCGATGGCGTAGTTCGTGACGTACGTCTCCGCTCCGGTTTCAGGATCGACGACGGTGTCGATCGACTCGATCTTGTTGCCGCCGGGGATCGCGAGGCGCGTCCTGACTACCCAGTTGCTCCAAGCGCGGAGTTCGTCCCTGCTGAACGAGAGGTCCGAAACGGTCCACTTGTCATCGGAGAGGTTGAGGCCGGTGCCGAAGCCGCGGATTTTCCAAAGAGTCTTGAAAGGCAGTCCGGCCGGCGCGTAGTTATAATTGCCGTTGGTTGGGGAAGCGATGTAATCGACGCCGGACTGCCCGAAGATGATCGGCAGGTAGTCGCCGGACGGGTTGCGGCTGGCGAGGGCGATGTTGTCGTTGGCGTACATGTCGGAGCCGGTTGCAGCCGCGGCCTGGGAAGCGCCGTTCTGCTGGTCCTCCTCCATCGCCATTTCGATGAGGCTCTTGCCGCTCTGCCACGCGGTGCTGAGGGCGAAGACGTCCGGCACGCCGTCGGCGTTGATGTCGCCGAGGTTGTCCTCCTTGTAGAGTTCGACGGAGAAGATCGCCTCGGCTATCGTGTCTGCGTATGCCGCGATGTCGTCTTCGGTCGCGGGCAGAGATATCGTCTGGGTCGAGTCGCGGCCGGGACGTTCGGGCGCGATTATGTTCTTGAGCAGCGAAACCGTCTCCCCGCTCGTGGTCGCTGTCGCGTCGGCGGAAGCGCCGGCGGACTCCGTGTCCGCGTACTGGAGCCAGCAGTAGAAGAACGAGTCGTATTCGCTTTCGTACTTGTAGCAGTTTTCGTCGGTGACGGCGTCCTCGGTGCCGCCGGCGTTGCCCGTGGAGAGGATCGGCTGGTCGTGCGTGTCGAGTTTTCCGTTGTCGAGCGTGGCGACGCCGTTGGTCGGGGCCTTGTAGCCCCACGCGTATATCGTGGCCACGAGATCGTTGGCGCAGTTCCACGTGAGCGTGAAGGCCTTGGCGTCTTTGAAGCGCGAATTGGCGCTGGACGCATAGACGTGGCCCTGGCCGCCGGAGCCCTTCATCTGGCTGTAGCGTTCGGAAAGCCTGGACGCGCCGGGACTGGATTTCGACGGGCCGCTCGCCGTCAGCTTCAGCGACTTGGACGGCAGCACGCGGTAGTGGTACTCGTACGTCTTGACGTTGATGTCGAGCGCATCCTTGTCGCGGAAGGAGATCGTAAACGTCTGTGGACCCGTCCTCGTCCCGAAGTCCGGCGTGAACGGCCTAACTCCGGTTGTGGACTGCGTCTTTGAACTGATGTAGATGTTGGTGGCGTTTTCGATGTTGCCGCCGATCTCGACAAGTATGCCCTTCTTGTCGGTGCTGAGGGCCGAAGTCGTCGCGTCCCACCAGCCGAGCGTGAAGTCGTTGTCTATGTCAGACGGAATCTCCCAGCGGATCGACTTCGCCGCCGCCCCGCCTGCCACCACGTAAGCGTTGGACGTAGTGTTCTCCGATTCGATGCTGATCACCGGCAGCACGTTATTTACCTTGATGCCGCAACTGTCGCCGAGATAGTATTCGGCCGCCTTGCCGCCGCCGGACGGCAGGTCGGTGTCGTAGGTGCCGCCTTCTTCGGTGTAGGC
>JAFNRY010000082.1 GCA_017385345.1 Kiritimatiellia bacterium | reverse complement strand
ACTTGCGCGGCAGATCGAGATGCCCGAAAACGTCGAAATCGAAACGTCTGGCCATTTCGCGGATCTGCGCGAAATAGGCACGGAGCGCGGCCTCCGCGTCGCCGTTGAAATGCAGCTCGAGCCCCTCGGCGAGATCTTCCGGCGACTTGTCCACACATACGGCCGCGCCGTCCGGGGCGCGGACGAAATGGACCGATCCGATGATATAGTCGGGGCCGATCGGAGCGTACGCGGCGCGCGAAGGCTCCGCCGCCCCCGGCAGGTAGTCGGCCTCGATCCCGCACAGGATTTTCAGCCTACCTTCGTACTTCGCGGCGAGAGCGCGTATGTCGCGCGCGTATTCCGCGCCGCGCCTTGCGTCCAGCGCCCAGTCGAGCGGATTCCCCGGCAGGAGGGCGTGCGAAGAAAAACCAAGCTCCTCGAATCCGGCGGCCGCGGCGGCCGCGGCCATCGCGGCCGGAGTGTCGCGCCCGTCGCACCATGTCGTATGGGTATGGTAGTTGGTCTTTGCGCGCGTCACGATTCCACCGTCCCGTCTTCGTTGACTGCGTCCATGCCGGCGGCCGCGGCGAGAAGCATCCCGTAGTTGACTACGGGAATGCGCGCCGCTCTGCACGCCGCGATGCGAGCAAGCGTTTCCCGGCGCGTCAACATGCATCCGCCGCACTGTACGACGAGCGCGTACCGCGCGCCGCCGGCCTCCGGCGAAAACGAGCCGCCGCTTGCGAAATCGAACACGAGCGACCTGCCCGTCGTTTTCCGCAGCGCCGCCGGTATCTTCACAGTGCCGATGTCGTTGCACTGCCGCTTGTGGGTGCATCCTTCCGCCACAAGAACCCTGTCGCCGTCTTTCAGCCTCCCGATCGCGGCGAGACCTTCGCGATACGCCGCAAGATCGCCTTTCCTCCTCGCGAAAAGTATGGAAAAGGACGTAAGCCTCGCCCCGGTTCCCGCAATCGCGTTGCGCACCTTGGCGAACGCCTGGCTGTCCGTGACCACGAGCGTTCCTTCGCCTCCCGTCTGGGCAAGCGCCGCCGGCAGCGTGGACGGATCGCATACCGTGCACGTCGCACCGGCGTCGATGCACTCGCGGATGGTTTGCACCTGCGGCAGAATGAGCCGACCTTTCGGCGCGCTTTCGTCTATCGGGCATACGCACACCACGCGCGAACCGGGCCCGGCGAGCGATTCGAGAAGCGGCCTCTGCCTCTCGCCGGGATCCATGACCGAAATCTTCTCCTTCAATCCTTCGACGCTGTCGCCGCGGCGATGGACGACCAGAGGTATCCGCTTCGCCGCGCACTTCCCGGCGACCTTCTTGAAATGCGGCGTTGCCTCGTCCGAGGCTCCGGCCTCGACCCATACCGCGATGTCGGCCGTGTCGAGAACCTCGAGCGTTTTCGCAACGCGCATCCTGCCGAGCTCCCCTTCGTCGTCGAGCCCCGCGGTGTCGACGACGACGCACGGGCCGAGCGGGAGAATCTCCATCGCCTTCGAAACCGGATCCGTGGTCGTGCCGGCCACGTCGCTGACGATCGAAATCTTCTGTCCGGCGAAAAGATTGACGAGCGTGGACTTTCCCGCGTTCCTCAGACCGAGGAATGCGATGCGCAACCTGTCACCGCGCGGCGTTTCTCCAAGCCCGGCCATCCCTTCCCTATCTCCTCTCCGCGCCGTCGCAGCGCCAGCAGTTCCACGCGTTCATCGCCTTTTCGACGCCTTCCGAAACCACGCTCGCCGCCGCCTTCGCCGCCGCCTCCTCCGCGGCCTCCGCGACCTTGCGCGCATCCGGCGGAAATTTGCCGAGCACGTGGCCGGTCACGTCGGCCCTGTCCTTGCCGACGCCGATCTTGATCCGCACGAAATCCGGCGTCCCGAGGCGCTCTATGATGTTCCTCACGCCATTGTGCCCGCCGCAGCTGCCGCCCTTCCTCACTCGCAGCCGCCCGAGAGGCATGTCTATGTCATCATGCACCACTATCAGATCCGCGGGAGTCGCGTTGGCATAGCCGACTATCGGCGCCACCGCCTCGCCGGAAAGATTCATGTACGTGAGAGGCTTCACAAGCAAGGTCTGCACGCCCGCGAGAACGCATTTCGCCGTCATCGCCTTGAAAGCGCGCTTCTCGCTCCACGATACGCCTGCCTGCGCCGCGATCATATCGACCGCCTCGAACCCCGCGGAATGAGGCGTATTCTCGTATTGCGCCCCGGGATTGCCCAATCCTGCTATGATTTTCATTTCTTCGAAGATAGCGCCGCCCGGACGATTTCCTCGACGCTTTCCAGCCCGGGACGGTTCCGCAGCGCGTCGGACACCATTTTGCCGGCAGTCTCCTCGCCGTAGCCGAGCGTCGAAAGCGCGAGTATCGCGTCGCGCACGGCCGGAGCCTTCGCGTCGAAGCCGCCGGCGCCGCCGCGACGCGCCGCCGCGAGCGCTCCAAGCGCATCGACCTTGTCGCGCAGTTCGACGCAGATTTTCTCGGCCGTCTTCCTCCCGACCCCCTTTATGGCGGAAATCCGCTTCGCGTCGCCGCCGGAAATCGCAAACGCGAGCTCGCCCGCGGACGCTCCGGAGAGAACGGCCATGGCGAGTTTCGGCCCTACACCGCCGACGCTCGTCAATTTGGCGAACATCCCGCGCTCCTCCGGCGTCGCGAAGGCGAACAGCGATTCGCCGTCGTCGCGTACGCAATGCCACAGCAGCAGCTTCACTTCGCAGCCGGTCTTGGGCAGCGTATCGTAGGTGGAAAGGGAAACCGCCATTTCGTAGCCGATGCCACCGGCCTCGACCACCGCCCTGCCGGACTCTTTCTCCGCCAAGACGCCTCTGATGTACGCCATCATGTCAGCGCAACCTCCGCCCCCGGATCATTCCAGCGGAACAACCCAGCTGCCGGCCTTTCCTCCCACGTCCAGCTTGGCGGGCTTCTTTTCAGGTTTGACTTTCAAAACTTCGTCGAACAGATCCAAATCGTCGTCCGCCGGCTTTGCGGGCGCGCCCGCGGCTTCGGCCTCCCGCTTCGACTTCTCGAACTCTTCGCGCGACCGCTTCTCTGCCGGCTCCGTCTCGCTTTCGCGAACCTCCTGTTTCGCGTCCCGCTCCGCCTGCTCGACGACCTTCGCCAGCTCTTCGGCGTCCTTGGCATGTTGTTCCGCCTCGGCTTTCTTGCGCCCAGCCTCCGCCGCCTCGCCGGCCTTGGACGGCGTCTCTTCCGTTTTGGCGTAGTACCCAGGATACATTCTGCGCTTGTGGAGATCCCGCTCGAGTTCACGCAAACGCCGTTCGTCGGCGGCAAGCCGCTCCTCCCTCGCGCGCAGCCTCGCTTCCCTCGCGCCGGCCTCCCCGGCCGGCGCGCCGCCTCCGCCAACCTCTCCCGCCGCCACGCGCACGGCCGCCGCCTCGGCCTCGCGCTTCGACTTCTCGAACTCTTCGCGCAGCCGCTTCTCCGCCTCCATGACGCCGATCCGAGTCTGAAGCTCCATGTTGCGCTTCATCAGCTCCGCTTCCGCCGCCGACGCCGAAACCGCCGCGTCCGCATGCGCTTGCGCCGCCATGCTCTCGTTGAACTTCACCGTCTGCTCGAAAAGCTGCTTCTGCAGCACGGCGTTGCTCTCCGTCATCGCGCGCAGCGCCGCCTCCGCCCGCGTCTCTTTCCCGTCCATACCGAACAAAACAATCAAAAACCCGCCGGACACCGCGAGCAGCAGCGCCGTGAAAAAAACGCACACGGACATCAAACGCCTGTGGGCCTTGGACTGCTCCGCATCGACGTATTGCTGAAAAGCCTTCAACACGGGAAAGTCGTCCAACCCGCTTTTTCCCGCCACGACGCTGACCGCTCCTTCGTTCATCGAATGTTCCTTCACTTACAAGGCTGGTGCGACCGACTGGAATCGAACCAGCAACCTTCGGCTTCGGAGGCCAACGCTCTATCCTGTTGAGCTACGATCGCGATTGCTGGTATTCTACCACTTGGCCTCCCGATAGTCAATCCGGCGGCGGCAGGCGCGGGGCGCGGCCGCGGGAACCGGGTCGGGGCGCGGCCGCCTGCGACACGTCGCCGGGT
>JAFNRY010000081.1 GCA_017385345.1 Kiritimatiellia bacterium | reverse complement strand
GTCTTCTGCCTAAGGAAGGAACTGTCGGTCCCGGCGGAACGCTACTGGACGCGGGAAGTGGCGAAACGCTTTTCGCGCCTCGCGGCCCTTTTCGCGGCGGCCGCCTTCTCGGGAATGGCCGCCTCGCTGGTCGAATCCACCGTTCTGAGGCACAATCTGCCCGACTTGGATTCCGCCGGCTACTACATGGCTTCGCGCTTCGCGGAAATCGCGACCTTCGCAACATCGACGCTCACGTTCACGATCTTCCCCTACGCGGCGGAGCTCGCGGCCGCCGGCAAACGCACTGACGGGCTCGTGCTGAAGGCGGCTGCGGCCGCCGCCGCCTTCGGGGCCGCCGTCGCTACGCCGTTCTTCTTCTTCGGCAGAGACATTCTCGCTCTGCTGCCGAACGGCGCGGATTACGCCCCCTACGGAAGATTCATTCCTCCGCTCATAGGAATCGGATGCATGTGGTCGTTCGCCTGCATCTACACGACGGCGGAAATCTCCGCCGGCAGGTTCGGCTATCTGAAATGGATGGTTCCGCTCGAACTCGCCTATCCCGCGGCGCTGCTCGCCTCGGGCGGGCCGCGTTCGCTGCACGGCATGGTCTGCTGGATGGCGGCCTTCAACGCCGCCAAAGCCATGTTCTGCGCCGCCGCGATTTTCGTGGAAAACAGAACTTCAAGAAAAGGAAAACGGAAAAATGGAAACCAACGCATTGCCGCAGATACTTGAATGCGCCATGCTCGTGGCCTTCGGTCTGTCGTGGCCGTTCGCGATAATGCGCACGTGGAGAGCCAAAAGGGTGGACGGAAAATCGCCGCACTTCATGGCAATCGTGATAATCGGCTATCTGTGCGGGATCGGGGCGCATCTCACAGAAGGAACGAAGACGTGGCTGTGTCTCGTTTATCTCGCCGACATCGCGCTCGTATCGACGGATCTTGCGCTCTACTTCCGCTACCGGGGCGCGGGCGGCCGGTGCGAAACAACAGACGAAAGGCGCTGACATGAAACTCCATCTCGCCACGGGCAACGCCCACAAGATTTCCGAATTCGCCGAAATACTCGGCGGGATCGAAGTGACTGCGGACAATCCCGGCGACGTGGAGGAAAACGCCTCCGACTTCGCGGGAAACGCTTTGATCAAGGTCCGCGCGATCGCCGCGCGCCACCCGGGCGAGTGGTGCGCGGCCGACGACTCGGGGCTGGAAGTCCGCGCGCTCGGCGGCGCGCCCGGGGTGAGAAGCGCGCGCTACGCGGGCGAGCCGTCCGATTCCGCCGCCAACAACGCCCTTCTGCTCGCCAATCTCGAAGGCGAAAAGGACCGACGCGCGAACTTCACGTGCACGATAGCACTGGTCGATCCATCGGGCGTGGAACACGTCGTTGCGGGGAAATGCCACGGAACCATCGCTGAAAAACCGTCAGCCGGGGTCAATGGCTTCGGCTACGATCCGCTTTTCATACCGGACGGGAAGACACTGTCGTTCGCGGAAATGGCGCCGGAGGACAAAAACGCCATATCGCACCGCGGACGCGCGCTGGCGGAGGCGCGGCGGACGATCGAAGAATACGAAGCCGGCGCGCCAGGCGCAAAGCGGCAGACGGGCGGGACGCGCTTCAAGGCGTGGCTCAGGCTCTTTCGCGCCGTGAACCTGCCGACCGTTCCGGGCGACGTGCTCGCCGGCGCGGCGGCCGCCGCCTGCGCGGCTGGCGGCGACGGAGCGGGAGCCGCCACGGCCGGCGCGGCGCTCGCCGCCGTGTTTACCTACATGTACGGATTGGCGGACAACGACCTTTGCGGAGCCGGGACCGACAGCGGGAGGCCTATCCCGGAAGGAGCGATTTCCGTACGGGCGGCGCGCCGGGCGCGATCCGCCTGCTGCATCGCGACGGCCGCGGCCGGGGCGGCATTCCGGCTCCCGGTGTTCTGGTGGCTGTCCTCCTTCGCGCTTCTGGCGGCGGCGATACTCTACAACAGGACGAAAAGGCCGGCTCTCATGGGCGCTTGCAGGGCTCTGAACGTGATGTGCGGCTTCGCCGCGGCGCTGCCGGCCGCCTCCTGGCGCAATCCCCCCGCCGCGGCGCAATGCATCCCGGCGCTCGCGCTCGCCGCCGCATGGTTCGCCTACTTCACGGCGCTCACGCGCTTCTCCGAAGGCGAAGAGACGGATCCCGCGAAAAAGAAAACCGTAGGATTCCTCGTCGGGGGCGTCGTCTGGCTGCAAATATTCGCTCTCGTCGCGCTCTCCTTCATATATCCCGGAACCGCCGACACGCGCCCTCTGCTCGTCGCGGCGGGCGTCCTGCTCGTCGCGCTGCGGCTCTTCTCCAGATTCATGCCGGACGTATCCGCCTCGTAGAGGGCGGTTTACACGGCGCGGACACGCCCGCGTTCCGCCCGCCGGAGCGCCCGCGAGCGCCCCCGGAGCGAACTTTCGCACGGATACCAGACCGTGCTTTTTGGTATCATATTCAAAAGATATGGAAAAGCACTACGACGCAAAGGCCGCAGAGGCCAAATGGTATCCGTTCTGGGAGAAAAACGGCTTCTTCCACTCCGAACCGGGCAAAGGGGAACCGTACAGCGTGGTCATACCGCCGCCGAACGTAACGGGCATTTTGCACATGGGCCACGCGCTCAACCAGACGATACAGGACGTTCTGGTGCGCTGGCGGCGCATGCAGGGCCGCAACACGCTGTGGCTTCCGGGAACCGACCACGCGGGAATCGCCACGCAGAACGTCGTCGAAAAGGCGTTGAAGAAAGAAGGCAAACGCAGGCAAGATCTGGGCCGCGAAGCGTTCGTGGAGCGCGTGTGGGAATGGAAGCGCCAGTACGGAGGGACGATAGTGCACCAACAGCGGATGCTGGGGAACTCGACAGACTGGAAGAGGGAGCGATTCACGTTCGACGAGGGCTGCTCGCGCGCCGTCGCCAAAGTGTTCACGCAACTTTACGACGAAGGCTTGATCTACAAGGGCAACTACATAGTGAACTGGTGCCCGCGATGCGGGACGGCGCTGGCCAACGACGAGGTCGAACACGAAGCGAGCCATTCCCATCTCTGGTACGTGCGCTATCCGGTGGCCGGCAGCGCGAAAGGAACGTCAGGGGAACCGTACAAAGACTACATCATGGTCGCTACGACGCGCCCCGAGACGCTTCCGGGCGACACCGCGGTCGCAGTGAACCCGAAAGACGAACGCTACGCCCATCTCGTCGGCAAAACCGTCGTCCTTCCGCTGACCGGACGCGAGATACCGGTGATATCGGACGATTACGTCGAAAAGGAATTCGGCACCGGCATCGTGAAGATCACGCCGGCGCACGATCCAAACGACTTCCTCGTAGGCAAGCGCCACGGCCTCGAAGAGATCAACATAATGAACGACGACGCGACGATGAACGCGCTCGCCGGCGCGAAATACGAAGGAATGGGCCGCTTCGAATGCCGCGAAGCGATCGTCTCCGACCTCGAAGCGGGCGGATTCCTCGACCATGTCGAAGACTACGACAACCAGGTCGGCCACTGCTACCGCTGCCACGAAACCGTTGAATCCCGGCTTTCGAAACAGTGGTTCGTGAAGATGAAGCCTCCCGCGGCGCCGGCGATCGAGGCCGTGAAAAACGGCTCGGTGAGGTTCGTTCCCGAAAGATGGAGCAAGATATACTTCAACTGGATGGAGAACATCCAGGACTGGTGCATCTCGCGCCAGCTGTGGTGGGGGCACCGCATTCCGGCGTACTACTTCGGCGACGGCAAAGTGGTGGTGGCCGAAACCCCGGAAGCGGCGCTCGAAAAAGCTAAAGCCGCAGATCCTTCCGTCTCCGCCGCCGATCTCAGGCAGGATCCCGACGTGCTCGACACGTGGTTCTCGTCGTGGCTGTGGCCGTTCTCGACGCTCGGCTGGCCGGAGAAAACCAGGGACCTCGAATACTACTATCCCACGGCCGATCTCGTCACGGCGCAGGACATCATCTTCTTCTGGGTCGCCCGCATGATGATGGCCGGCATCCATTTCATGGGCAGGCCGCCTTTCAAGAACATCGTCATCCACGGCATCGTGCGCGACGCGCAGGGACGGAAAATGTCCAAGTCCCTCGGCAATTCGCTCGACCCGCTCGAACTCATAGACATGTATTCGGCGGACGCCCTGCGCTTCTCGATAGCGCTGATCACATCGCTCGAATGCGATACCAAAGTGAACAAGGAAAAGTTCGAGATAGGCCGCAATTTCTGCACGAAGATATGGAACGCGGCGCGTTTCATGGAGATGAACGGCGCGGGCGCGGACTTCAAGCCGGTCGAAATCGCGGAACCTACGGCGGACGAAAAGCACATCCTCTGGGCCACCGACGCGGCGTGCCGCAAACTCTCGTCGATTCTCGAACAGTACAGGATCCAGGACGCGGCGCTGGCGGTTTACGACTTCTTCTGGACGCAGATCTGCGACTGGTACGTGGAATACGCCAAAGACGCGCCGGACAAGACGCGCGCATTCGCCATCCTGCGCGACGTGTTCTGGAAGGCGCTGCGGCTTCTCCATCCGTTCATGCCGTTCATCACCGAGGAGGTGGCGCACCAGCTCGGCTACGTCGAAGCCGGCGAATCGATCATGCTCGCGCGCTTCCCGGAAGGCTACACCGACGCCGAAAAGAAGGCGTGGGGGCTTTCCGCGGAAACCTACGATTTCGTAAACGCCAAGAGAGAGGCGATCACCACGCTTCGCGCGCTCCGCGCGGAATACAAAATACCGCCGGCGGCGTTCGTCAAGGCGACGATAGCGACCGGCGACCCGCGGGCCCGCGGCGAGGAAGCGTCCCTCAAAAAAGCCATGCGAGCCGAAAGCGTGGACTTCGCGCCCGCCGGCGCGGATCTGCCGATGCCGTCGAAAATCACGTCGTTCGGCACCGTGTACCTCTCGCTCGAAGGCCTGGTTGACAAGGCCGCCGAATCGAAACGCATCGCCGCCGAACTGTCCAAGCTGGCCGGATTCGTCAAATCGGCCGAAGCGAAACTCGCCAACGAAAACTTCACCGCGCACGCGCCCGAAGCCGTCGTGGCTGAAGCGCGCCGCAAACTCGAGGAAAACAGGGAAAAAGCAGCGCAGCTCGAAAAGCTCGCGAAACTCTTCGCTTGAAATACCGCTACTTCTACCAGACCAGCAAAAACGAGAACCGGGACGGATGGATCGACGCGCCGAACCGGGCGGAGGCGTACGCCGCCCTGCGGAAGCGCGGAATAAAGCCGTACCGCGTAGCCGGCGACGACCCGTCGCCGTGGCGCCGGCGCGGTCTCGTCGCGGCGGCCGCGGCGGCTCCGGTGGTAGCCGCCGCGGCAGCATTCGCGGCGGCGACGCTCCTTCCCCCGAAAGACGAAACCCCGCTCCCCCGCAGACAGATTGGAGGAGACGCCGCCGCCGTGTTCGCCGGCGTGGAAGACTGCTGGCAGGGAGTGTTCGACACGCGGCTCGACAGACGCCTCGCCGCGTACGCCCAGCCCGGATGGATCGCCATACCGCCCGAAGAGGAGCCGGGCGAACGCGAAAACTACGCAAACGACCTGGCGGCGAAACTCCGCTTCCCCCGCGGCGAACGCGCCGAGACGAGAACGTTGCGCCGCATCGTCGCCGGCATGCGGGGAGAACTGTCGGTTTATTTGAAATCCGGCGGCACGATTAACGGATATCTCGATTTCCTTGAAGAAAGGCAGAACGACGAAGCGGCCTTCAGACGCAACGCGAGGGAAATCGTAGAAGCGGCGAAAGAAAAAGTCGGCGAGCGCGCCGAAATAGACATGAACGCGCGGCTTCGCGCAATGGGACTGCCGGAATT
Organism: Kiritimatiellia bacterium; assembly: GCA_017385345.1. GTDB lineage: Bacteria > Verrucomicrobiota > Kiritimatiellia > RFP12 > UBA1067 > UBA1067. The sequence continues at coordinate 4,413 of JAFNRY010000081.1, read as the reverse complement.
GTGACGCTATGAGAATCGTATTCATGGGATCTTCGGCGGCCTCCGCCACCTGCCTGCGCGCCATAATGCGCGACCGCGGACTGTACGTCGCCGGAGTGATTACGCAGCCGGACCGCCCGGCAGGACGCGGGAAAACCCTCACGCCTTGTCCATGCAAGGCTTTCGCCGTCTCCGCCGGCATAACCGACATAATTTCTCCTGAAAGCGTGAACTCCCCCGAGGCGATGGCGCAAATCCGCGCATGGGAACCGGACGTGATAGCAGTCGTGGCGTTCGGGCAGTTTCTCAAAAAGCCGCTCCTCGAACTGCCGCCGTTCGGATGCGTCAACTGCCATTTTTCCCTTCTGCCAAAGTATCGCGGCGCCTCTCCGGTGACCGCGGCGATAGCCTCGGGCGACAAACTGACCGGTGTCACGGTGATGCGGATGGGCGAAGGGATGGACGACGGACCGGTGCTGCTGCAAAGCTACGAACCTATATATTCCGACGCCACCGGCGGCGAACTGATGGACGGTTTGGCGATAACGGGAGGCGTAGCCCTTGCAAAGGCATTGCGCATGATGGCGGACGGCACGCTGCCCGCGCCCGTCGAACAGGATCCGGCCAAAGCCAGCTACGCGCCGAAGCTGAAAAAAACCGACGGCAAGATAGCCTGGAGCGAGCCTGTTCTTGCAATCGAACGGAAAATCCGGGCCTATTCGCCCTGGCCGGGCTGCCACACTTTCCTCCCGCCGCGATTCCGGAAAAAAGGCAACAGCGGCCGCGTTTCCGTTCTGAAAGCGGAAATAGTCGGAGCGATGCAGCCGGAATGGCGGAACGCCGCGCCGGGAACGGTGCTGAAATGCGCGATGTCCGCGCAAAAAGGAACGCCGTGGAAGAAGCCCGGCATCGTGGTAAAATGCGGCGACACGGCGCTGATGGTAACGGAACTGAAGCCTGAAGGCGGCTCGGCTATGGGCGCGGGAGCGTTCCTCTCCGGCCGCAGACTCGAGGAATCGTCCGACATCCTCGGCCTCGAATAGCGGGCGTACCGCGATTCAGCCGCCGCTGCGCGCCCCGGACACGACCGCATACATGTAAGCGGCGAAAACCGCCAGCCAAACCAGCCCGGAAATCCTGCCTATGGAACCATCCTCACGCGGACGGCGCCAGTTTACGCCGAACAGCGCGATGGAAATGGAAAGAGCCGCCATGGCGGGCAGATCGCGCGAAATGATCGCGCTCGAAAAGCCGGCCGCCGGCGATATTGAGGCGGCCAGCCCGACCACCGCCAGAGAATTGAAAAAGTTCGACCCGATTATATTGCCGAGAATGAACTCGTTTTCGCCGCGCCTCGCGGAAGCGACGGCGCTTGCCAATTCGGGAAGAGACGTCCCGGCCGCGACGATCGTAAGCCCGATCGTCAATTCGCCGACGCCGAGCGCCCTGGCCATGTCAACGGCGCCCCAGACGAGGAAATGCGACGAACCGATAAGCACGAAAAGTCCGGCGACCACCTTGAGCAGCGCGAGCGGAATGGAGACTTTCCCCTTTTCGCCGGCGGCCCCATCCCCTCCCCCGCCCGACACCTTCTGGTCGAACCAGCAGTAGAGAGGCAGAAGCACGAGAAACGAGGCAAGCAGCAGAGCGCCGTCGAAACGGGAGCATTCGCCGTCGCGCAGCATGAACCACGAACAGACGGCGATGGCCGCAAGCACCGGAACCGCAACGCACGCTGTCGCTTTCTTGACAACCACAGGCCTGATCAAAGCCGCCACGCCGAGTATCGCGGCTATGTTGAACACGCAACTGCCGTATGCATTCCCCAGCGACAGATTGGAATGGCCCGAGAAACCAGACATCGTGCTTACGCACAATTCAGGGGCGCTCGTGCCGAATCCGATCACCACCATGCCGACGACGAAGGACGATATGCCCAGAGACCGGGCCATGGCCGCGGCGCCGTCCACGAAAAGATCGCTGGACCATGCCAGGGCCGCAAGCCCGCCGGCGACAAACGCTATCGAAACCCAAAGCGGTATTTCACCGTACATCTATCTTCCCCCTCCTGCGGATAAAAAACATCGCCGCGGCGGCGCCGCGGCGATATCCATCGACTTTTGCCGGCTTATTTCTTCACCAGCTTGCGCACCGCTTTGTGCGAACAGAACGTGCGCTCCGTGTAGAGCTTGGCGCGCGTACCGCGGCCTTTGGGCTTGCCGTCCTTGCGCAGATAGCCTTTCTTCACGACCTTGATCGCCTGGATCCAGGGGCTGTTGAACGGGAAAAGCTTCTCCACCCTGACGCCGTACCTGTCGCTGGAAACGGTGAAATTGCCCGAAACGTTCTTGCGGCCGTTGTCTATGGCGAATACCTTGCCCTCGAAATCCTGCACACGGTACTTGTCGCCTTCCTTGATGCGGATGGAGACGCGCACGATGTCGCCGGTCTTGAAATCGGGGAAGTTCTTCTCCGAAAGCTTCGCCGTCTGTTCGGCGTTGATTTTATCGAGAATCTTGATGCCCATGATCTGCCTCCTTATGCCTTCTTGGCGTGTTTGGGCGACTTGCGGGCGTGGTGGGGCTTGATCGCCGGATTCTTCGCGCGGCGGATGAGCGACGCCACCGTGGTCGAAGGCTTGGCGCCCTGCGAGAGCCAGTAGTCCACGCGTTCCACGTTCAATTTGAAGTTCTCTTCCTTGAGCTGGGTGTCGTACCAGCCGAGGATTTCGATGAACTTGCCGTCGCGCGGGCTGCGCGCATCCGCCGCCACGATGCGGTAGGTCGCATGATTCGTGCATCCGGTGCGGCGCATTCTCAATTTTACCATGTGCTTGCTTCCGTTTCTCTTTGTTTCGTGTCGATGTTTCAAATATTATACCACCGGTTTCCGGCAAATGCAAGAACTTTATCAATAAGCGAAAATCGACAGCAAAACGGCGAGACGAACGCCCGTGGCGCGCGGCGCCGTCTGCGGGCGCCGGATTCGGCAACAAGAGGCAAAAAACTGAAAAGGCGTCTTGGTGGGCGCTACTGGACTCGGACCAGTGACCCCTACCGTGTGAAGGTAGTGCTCTAACCAACTGAGCTAAGCGCCCAAGACGATTATGCGGGTATTCTATCATGTGGGAAATGCGATGTCCAGCGCATTTTTTGAAGGCTGCGGGGGGATTTGGTATAATCCGCGCATAACAATGCCGGCCGGACGCGAAAAAACGGAAAACCAAGAAGAGGCGGCCCCGCCCGGGAAGACGGGCGCGGAGGAAGGCGCGCCACAGGGAACGCAAGCATGACGGAAACCGCGGACAGAACGAAGAAAGTCATTGTCACCGGATCAAGCCGGGGGATAGGGCGCGCAATCGCGCTCGAGCTCGCCGCCGGCGGCTATTGCGTGACGACGCATTGCATCGCAAACCGCAAAGCCGCGGAGGAGACGGCCGCGGCGACCGGCGGGGAGACGCTCCAATTCGACGTGGCCGACCGCGCGGCGGCGAAGGAGGCCCTCGACGGCTGGGTCGAACGCAACGGCGCGCCGTACGCCGTCATACTTAACGCGGGAATGGCGGCCGACAACGCCTTCCCCGCCATGAAAGACGCGGAATGGGACAGGGTCCTGCGCACGGATCTCGACGGATTCTACAACGTGCTCAAACCGCTGGTGCTCCCGATGGTGCAGGAGCGCGTGCGCGGACGGATCGTGGCGGTGACGTCGGTTTCGGGCATGGCGGGAAACCGCGGGCAGACGAACTATTCCGCCGCCAAGGCCGGCGTCGCCGGAGCGGCCAAGGCGCTCGCCGTCGAGCTGGCGCCCCGCGGAATCACGGTCAACTGCGTCGCCCCGGGAATCATTGAAACCGACATGACGGCCGCGCTGCGCGAACGCGAAAACGAAATCCTCCCGGCGATACCGATGCGCAGATTCGGCAGACCGGAGGAGGTCGCCGGCCTCGTGCGATTCCTGCTCTCTCCCTCCGCTTCGTACATCACCCGCCAGGTCCTCTCCGTAAACGGCGGAATGTGCTGAAGCGACGCGACGGCCGGCGCGGACGCTCCGGCCGGCGCGACAGACCCCCCGGCTATATGACAGACATAGACATAGAAGAAAAATCCTCGGCCTGCACGCTCTCGGACATGGAGATATTCATCTTCCCCGATCTCATGTTCTCGCTGGCGCTCGCCAACATCCTCTCCCCGCGCATCTGGGCGTGGAAAGAACTCGAATGGTTCCGCAGCATCCGCGACATGCGTCCGAAGAAGCGCCTGCAGCGTCTCAGACAGCACATAATGGACAACTACGTCTTCAACCTCGACCTCGACACGTGGGGATTGACTTCGCGCGACGCCGAGCTCGCCCGCTTCTCGCGTTTCATGAAACCCGAAGACATATCCGCGTCCAACGCCCTGTTCGGATACCACGGCGACAAATACTACTACG
>JAFNRY010000080.1 GCA_017385345.1 Kiritimatiellia bacterium | reverse complement strand
GCTGGTGAAATAACCGATCGACGATACTACAGGAAAACGGACAATGGATATGATTAGCAAGAACAGCGCGTACATGCGCCGGACAAGACGCGCGGCGGTTGCCGTGCTTGCAGCGGCCGGCATCGCAACGGCGGCGCAAGCCGCAAAACCGTCTCTGGACTGCTCGAAAATCCGCTGCGCATGCTATTCCATCAAAGATGCAGAAACCGTAAAACGCGAACTCGGCTACGGCGCCCGCGTCGGACTCAATACGGTACGCGTCTGGCTCAGCCCGCGGACATTCGAAAAACGCGGAGACGAATATGTGCGCGAAGTGGTGGATTTCGTGAGAACATGCCACTCGTGCGGCTACAAGACGATGCCGATACTCTTCAACGGAAACATGCTCGACCCCGAAACGATACGTCCCGGCGGCTACGACAACGCCGACCGGTTTACAAAGGCGATCGTCCCGGCGCTCAAGAACGAGCCCGGCCTGCTCATGTTTGACATGATGAACGAACCGTTGTGCAATGGTTTCATCAACAGAGCTCCTGCCGCAGAACGCTCTGCCCGGGCCGAGGAGATATGGTCGTTCCTGAGACGCGAGACGGATCTCGCCGTATCGCTCGCGCCGGATTGCCTTTTCACTATCGGGTACACCGTCGGCAGCGAAATCGAGGAGACTACGGCGTCCAGGCTGGATGTCATCTCGTTCCACGACTACAGTCCGACGCGGGCGATCGCGCGCGACAACTACGCGAAGGCGGCGGAATGGGGCAGGAAGCTCGGGAAGCCCGTGCTTCAGACGGAAACGGGATGCCTGGCCCGCGCCAATTCATACGAAATGGCGCTGCAGTTCTGCGACGAATTCGGGATCGGATGGATCCTTTTCAACCTCGTCATTGAGGGACGCTGTTTCGACGAACACGGCATATTCTATCCTGACGGGACGATCCGCGACGCCGCTACCATCGCGGCCATGTTCGGATGTTTCAGAAACAGAGGCTCCGGCAGCGCGATAACGCCACCAAACCCCAACCGCGAAGGCGCGGTGGACAGGGCGTTGAAGCGCATTCGCGAGCAGCTCGACAAAAACGCGAAAGCATCGACGTTCGCCGACCGCGACATGAATCTCGACGGTCTGCTCGAAGCTTGCGAAAGAGCGGCCAATCTGCTCGAAGCGTGCGAACTCGTGCCAATGTGCGATCTGCCGACCGCGAAGATAGAGAAGTACAGAAGGGATCCGTCCCCGGACACGCTTGAAATCCGCCGCTTCGCTTTTTCGCTCGCGGAAAAGCTGAAAGAGGCCTGTCAGATTGTCGATTGACGAACCGTCGGTCCGGGCGCCCGGATTCGTTTCGCGAACTTGACGGACATTCACACAGTCTTAATAAACTGGCGGTATGATTTGTTGCAGACAACAAAGCCGGAAGAACTCCGGCGGACAGGAAAGGAGAAGCGACATGATTAGGACCATTGGAATTGCGGCGGCAGGGTTGGCCGTTGTGGCGGCGATATCGGCGGGGGGTGAGAACCTTTCCCAAAGAGACACTGCCGCAAAGACGTCTGAAGCGTCGATCGTGACGAATGAAAACGGCAGCGTCACGCGCACGTTCGTGGAATCCAACGTTAGGACCAACGGTAGCATGGTCACGGAGCATCGCCGCGAAACGCGTACTACGCTTGACAACGCCGGGAACGTCCTCGAAAGTTCCACGAGCTAGTATTCCCAGAGCTTCACCGTCGGCGATTCGCGCGCCGAGAAGCCCGGTTTCAGCATTTCGTCCCACGACTCCGCCCCCGCCGACTCGTTCCTCGGCCTCAAGTTCGGCGATGAATTCAAGTCCGGGTCGGGTTATTCCGAGAACGCGGAGGAGCCTTCGCTGCTTTGCGCGGAATTCAAGCCCGCGAAACCTCTCGAGGGGTTCGACCTCTATATCGTCTATGTGACGCCCAAGACGCACAAGATAGCGAAGGTCGCGGCATACGCGAAGCAGACCGTCGATCCCGGCGCTGGATGGCGGCGTCATTATCTCGTCGAAGCGCTCGAGAAAAAGTACGGCACGTGGGCAAGGCTGTGCAGTTTCACAAGACCGATATACGCATTCGAAATCGGCGGCGGCAGGTGGGCGAGAGTCTGTCTCGCCGGGGCCGCTCCGGACTACGAAACGAAGATTTCCGCCTGGGACGACACCGTGGTGGCTCTTGCCGCGGAAGAGCACGAGATGCTTCGCATAGACGCGCTCAAGGCGGCGAAAGCGATCCGCGCGAGGCGAGTGAATGCCGCCGCAGACGCTTTTTAGTATAATAACCGGCAGGTTGCGTCCGGCAAACGCAGCGAGATTCCATAAAGGAGCAATATGCTTGAGGTCAAAAATCTGAAGAAGCGCTTTGGCGACTTCGAAGCCGTGAAAGGGATAACCTTCTCGGTAAAAAAAGGAGAGGTGCTGGGCTTTCTCGGCCCCAACGGCGCGGGCAAGTCCACCACCATGAGAATGGTGACCGGATTCCTCCCTCCTACATCAGGTACGGCGTCCATATGCGGATACGACGTGCTCGAGGAGCCTGTCGAGGCGAAAAAGAGGCTTGGATATCTGCCGGAGTCCGCTCCGAGCTATCGCGGAATGGTCGTGCGCGATTATCTCGACTATATCGCCCACATACGCGGTTTCTCGGGTTCGAGGGCGAATGACGCGGTAGAGCGCGCCATTGACAGGGCGAGGCTCGCTCCCGTCGCGTACAAGACGATCGAAACGCTGTCCAAGGGCTACCGTCAGCGCACGTGCTTCGCCCAGGCGATCATACACGATCCCAAGGTGCTCATTATGGACGAGCCGACCGACGGTCTTGATCCGAACCAGAAGTTCGCCGTCCGCGAAATGATAAAGGCCATGTCGGCCGAGAAGGCGATTGTCATCTCCACGCACATTCTCGAGGAAGTGGACGCCGTCTGTACGCGGGCGATCATCATTTCCGACGGAGAGATCAAGGCGGACGCCACGCCGGCGGAATTGAAGGCGATGGATCCGGAAGGGCGGCTTGACGCGGTGTTCCGCAAACTCACCGGCGGCGAATCGGCGAAAGGAGGGGTCGCGGCATGAAAAACGCATATTGGACTTTCAAGCGTGAATTCAAGAGTTATTTCGATTCTCCCGTTGCATACGTGTTCCTGATCGCGTTCCTCGCGCTTGCGGGATTTCTCACCTTCACGGTGGCGATGTTCTACGAGCGGCGCCAGGCCGATCTCTCGCCGTTTTTCTTCTGGCATCCGTGGATATATCTTCTGCTCGTCCCCGCCGCTACGATGGGGCTGTGGGCCGACGAGCGGCGCAACGGCACGGCCGAACTTCTGCTGACGCTGCCGGTTACGTCGCTGGAGATTCTCGTTGGCAAGTTCGCGGCGGCCTGGGCGTTCATGGGCGTGGCGCTCGCGCTGACGTTCCCCGTGGCCGCGACCGCGGGCTGGCTGGGCTCGCCGGACTGGGGCGCGGTCGCATGTGCATACGCGGGTTCATTTCTGCTCGCCGGAGCGGCCTCGGCCATTGGTCTTTTCGCATCGACCCTGTCGCGTTCCGCGACGGTCGGCTTCGTCGCGTCGCTCGCGCTCGTGTTCCTGCTTCTCATCATCGGCTTCACGCCGGTGGCGTCTGCGCTGGCGGGCTGGGGCGTGCCGGCCGCGATAGTCGATGGCATAGCTTCGCTTTCCCTCCTGTCGCATTTTGAATCGATGCAGCGCGGAGTGTTCGATCTGGCCGACATTATATACTACTCCGGCGCAATCGTGTTCTTCGTCGCGGCCGCGCGGATGGTGGCCGACGGCAGGCGCGGCGTGGGCGGCGGCGCGGCTGGTCTGGTGGCGATAGCTGTCGTCTCCGTCGCGCTCTCGACTCTCGCCTCGGCGTTCGCATTGAGATGCGATCTGACCGCCGAACGCCTCTACACTCTTTCCGACGGCTCCCGCGCCGTGATGGCGAAACTCGACAAAGACGCCACGCTCAAGTTTTTCTTCAGCGCCAGTTCTTCCGAAATGCCGATGGAACTCAAGACTTATTCGCAGGAAGTGCGCAATCTCCTTCACGAATACGTCCGCGCTTCGGGCGGCAGGCTCGTGCTCGAAGAATACGATCCAACTCCCGATTCCGACGCGGAGGAATGGGCGCAAAAATACGGAATCGATCCGCAGACTGTGAATCCGTTCGGCTCGCCGGTGTATTTCGGCGTGACCGCGGCTTGCGGAGACACGATCGAAACGCTCGGCGCGCTTTCGCCTCGCACCCAGTCCACGCTCGAGTACGATCTGACGAGGCTCGTCACGCGCGCGGTGTGGCCCGAAAAGCCGGTCATCGGCGTAATGACGTCCATAGACGGGCTGCTGGACGGCGGACCGGATCCGATGGCCATGATGCGCGGCGCGAAGCCCCGCGGCGGCTGGGCGGTTTTCGCGGAACTCGCAAAAGACTACGACGTCAAACAGGTCTCGCCGGAAACCGATGCGATAGACAAGGACATAAAGACGCTCATCGTCTTCCATGCGAAAGACCTTTCCGACAAAACGCTGTACGCCATCGACCAGTTCGTGCTCGGAGGCGGCAAGTTTATAGCATGCACCGATCCGATGAGCCTCAAGGAGGCCATCTCGCAGCCGCAGCAAGGCAGACCGCAGGATTCGCCTTCGACCCTCGGCAAGTTGTTCGACGCATGGGGGGTGACGTTCGACACCACCAGGGTCGTATGCGATCTGGCCGCTTCTACGAAACTCGGCGACGGACGCAACGGCGTCATGGAGGAACCCGCGTTCCTTTCCCTCGGAGCCGGAAACTTCGATAAAAAGGACATCCTCGTTTCGCGTCTCACCCAGACCGCCTTTCCTTTCGCGGGTGCATTCTCCTTCGACCAGACCAAGGCTCCGGATCTGAAATTCACTCCGCTTGCCGTCACGTCGAAGGACAAATCCTCGACAATGGACAAGATGGGGCTTTTCACGGGAATTTCTTCGACCCGCCAATCACAGCCCGATGGCGGCGCGCGCACGATCGTGGGAAGGCTCGAAGGCCTCTTCAAATCCGCATTCCCCAAAGGACCCGACGGCACGAATGCAGTGGCCGGCGCGCTTTCCGAAGGGAAGAACTCGATCCTTCTCATAGGAGATACCGACTTCCTCGCCGACGAATTCTGCGTCAGGACGATACGTACGCCTATCGGCAACGTAGTCCAGCCTGCTAATGAAAACATCACTCTGTTTTCAAACGCCATCGAACAGTTCGCAGGTAGACCGGAACTTATCGGAATGAGAACTCGCGGCGTATCCGACAGGCCTTTCGAAGTGGTGGACAGGCTCGAGGCCGCTGCGATGGAGAAGGGGCAGCAAAAAGAAGCCGATTTCCAGCATGAACTGCAAAGAACCCAGGAGCGCATCATGGCGCTTCGCCGTGAAAACGCCGGCGGAGACAAGAGCCTTTTGTCCGCAGGTCAGCAGGATGAGTTGCGCAAACTCAACAAAACGCTCGCGGAGACGAGACGCGAACTGAAGAATCTTCGCAAGGAGCTCACCAGCGACATTGTATCGCTCGGTACGAGGTTGAAGTGGTTGAACACCGCTCTAATGCCTCTGCTTGTAGCTTTGTTCGGAATAGTACGATGGTCAATGTCCAGAAGGAGGCGTGAAAATGTCTAAGAGCAGCAGGAAAATCGCAACGGCGTTCGTCGTGGCGGCGGCCGCCGCGGTAGCCGCCTGCATCGCGGGAAAGTCGTCGAAGTCGAATCCGGCATCCATATCCGGCGAACGCATTGTCGGCGACGTCGGCATCGACAGAATCGCGAAATTGGAAATCGGCGACAAGACCAAGACGGTTCTTTCCGCCGGCGAAAACGGCTGGATTGTCGAGTCGATGCAAAATTATCCGGCCGACAAGCCGAAAATAGTCGAGAATCTTCTCAAACTCCAAGAGCTGAAAGCCGGACAGATCGTGCGCGGCAAAAAACTTTCCACCCGGATTCCCGTAGTCGGAAAAGATGCCGCAGGCAAGGAACTGTTTTCCGTAGTTCTCGGCGAAAAGCATGAAAAATGGGGCCTCGGCAGGTATGCCGAATACAAAGGCCAGGCCGTTTTGACGGGAGACGGCCTCGACGCGTTCGATGGAGATTCCAAGGCATGGTGCGACACAAAAATAGTCGATACGCCTTGGATTTCGTTCAAGGATCTGGCTGAAAAGGGTATAGATGATTCGATCACCGGACTTTCCACCGGCATTACCGCTAAGGTGACGATAGCGGGCGATACGAATCGCGTCGCCACCATCGGAACCACGGTAAAGGGCGGAACCGACCGCTACATGAAACTCGACGGCCGCGACTGGATTTTCATCGTTCCGTCGTATTCGGTTGAAAGTCTGCTTCCCAAGTCTCCCAAGCCGGAAGAGTCGAAGAAGGAGAAAGAGGAAAAGAAGGTAGAAGAAAAGAAGGCGGCGGCCGGTGCGGTCGAGAAGGGCGGGGCGGCTGCCGCTACGGTGGAAAAGACCGATTCCGCGACCAAATCCAAAGTTGAACCGGCGTCCGAACCTGCAGCCGGACCGGCTGCGAAATCTGCGGCCAATCCTGCGCCAAAATCTGCGGCGCCCGCAAAGCAACCTGAGGCTCCAGCGGTCAAATGACGTTGCTCGGCTACGAGTTTCGCGACAGCGCGCTTGCCGAGGAGGCTTTAACCACGCCATCGTACAAGATGACGTCGCCCCGGGCTCGCGACAACCAGCGGCTTGAGTTTCTCGGCGACGCCGTTTTGGGATTCGTGGCCGCGGATTGGCTGTTCAAACGCGAAGCCGGGGAAGAGGAAGGGCTTTTGACCTCCCGGCGCCAGCATATGGTGTCGTCATCGGCTTTGGCGGCCGCCGGAGAAGCAGCCGGCCTGCCCGCGCTTCTCCGGCGCAACAAGGGAGCGGCTCCGCTTCCCCCGGGCGCGAAAGCAGTCGCCGACGCGGTCGAAGCCGTCATAGGCGCCGCCTGGCTGGATGGCGGTCTCGAGGCTGCGAAGACGGTGTTCGATACGCTCGGTCTCCAGTCGAACTCGCGCTACGGCGAGCTCGACGGCAATCCGAAAAGCGCGCTTCAGCATTATTCCCAGGCGTTGATTCCGCCGAGAACTCCGGTTTATAAAACGTTGAACGTCTCCGGAACCGCCGACAAGCCGGTGTTTACGGTGGAAGTGTCGATTGCCGGCGCGGGCGCGGCGAGCGGTGAAGGCCGCAACAAGAAAGAGGCCGAATCCAATGCCGCCGCGGCGCTTTTTTCTCTACTCGGCGCCAATGCGTAGCGGAACGGTGCGCTTTTTCGCGCCGCGCCCGGACGGGCGGTGCGTAATTCTCGCGGCCGGCGATTTCCCGCGCAAGGGCGGTGTGCCGCGCAGCATTCTCGAGTCGGCGTCAAAAATCGTATGCTGCGACGGCGCGGCTGATGTTTTCCGCAGGCGCATGCACAGATCCCCCGACGCCGTTGTCGGGGATTGCGATTCCCTTCGCGGACGTTTCCGCAATGTAGTGCGCATACCCGAACAAGAAACGAACGATCTCGAAAAGGCGGCCGGTTTCTGCGCCGCCAGCGGGTGGAGCGATCCCGTCATCCTCGGCGCGACCGGCCGCCGCGACGACCATTCGATAGGAAATGTGTTCCGCGCGCTTTCGCTGAAACTTGAAATCGTGTCCGAATCGGGGTGTTTCGTGCCGCTGGAAGGCGAGATGGCGTTTCGCGTTCGCCAAGGCGCGCCAGTTTCCGTTTTCGTTCCCGATTCCCGCACCCGCATGAAGTCCAGAGGATTGGAGTGGCCGCTCGACGGCGTGAGGTTCGATGTTCTCCACCGCGGCACCTTGAACAGGGCGGCGGATCCGGAGATCGTTCTTTGTTCCGACCGCCCGGTCAGCGTTTTCTTTCCCAGCGGCGCACTTCTTCCCGGTCGTCGAACGGATATTTGACTCCCGCGATCTCCTGGGTGGTTTCATGGCCTTTCCCGCAGATCAGCACCGTGTCGCCTTGCGCCGCGTTTGAAAGCGCGAAAGAAATCGCATCGCGCCTGTCCGCGATTGCAACGGCTCCCGAAGCGGCCGTCCCGCCCTGCTTCGCAATCCCCCCCATTATCGCACTTATTATAGCGTCAGGATCTTCGCTTCTCGGATTGTCGCTTGTGACGACTATCCTGTCCGCGCCCGAAGCGGCCGCTTCGCCCATCAAAGGCCGTTTCATCGGATCGCGGTCGCCGCCGGCGCCGAATACTATCCAGATCGAAGCGCCCGGAGGCGTGAATCCGCGCGCTGCCTCCAGCACCTTGGCTATTCCGTCCGGAGTGTGCGCGAAATCCACATAGACCGTCCCTTTGCAATCCGCGTTCTCTATGCGTTCGAGCCTTCCCCAGCGCGGCTGGAGAAATGGAATCCTGCGTTGTATCGTCTCGCGCGGGACGCCTGCCGCCTCTGCCAGCGTGGCGGCGGCAAGCACGTTCGATTTGTTGAAGTCGCCGGCGAGGCACAGCCTGGAAAGGTCGAAGCGCGGCCTGCGGAATGAAACCGGAATCACGTTCAGCGGCAGGCGGCCGGCCTCTTCGAGCATCCGCCGGGCGCCGCTTTCTTCGCCGTCGAGACAGACCACAAACGGCGGCAGGTCGCGCCGCCCGGCGCAGGTTGGCGGCGGCGGCGCGTTCTTGGCGATCGCTTCGGGAAATCCCATCTTCGCCCGGAAGTACGCCTCCATGGTCTTGTGGTAGTCGAGATGGTCTTCGCTTATATTCGTGAAAGCCCCGCCGGAAAAAAGAGTCGTCTCTCCGAAGCCGACGCGGTTCTGCGCGATGGCGTGGCTCGAAACCTCCATGACGCAGTCTTTCGCCCCGGCCGCCTCCATTTCGGCGTATATCTCCTTCAGCATGGAAAGAGGCGGGGTGGTGTAGCCCGTGTAGAAACGTCGCTTGAGCGTCCAGACCTCGACAGTCGTGATGTATGCCGCGCCGAGGAAATCGGCGAGCACCCAGGCGGTAGTCGTTTTCCCGTTCGTGCCGGTTATGCCCCAGAAGCGCACAATCCCTCCGTCCAGCGTACGTAATCCGACATTATATTCTCCGCGTTGAATCCATCAGCGAATCCTCCGGGATCCCATTTCGCGTCCGTGCCGGCGGCGAGTTCCGCCATGCACCGGGCCAGCGAAGCGGGGTCGCGCGGTTTGTAGTGAAGACCGGCGTGGAAGCGTTCGACGAGCGCTTGCGTTTCCCCGCCGAGGCATTCCGCCACTCGCAACCCGGCGGCTGCGTAGTCTGCAAGCTTGTACGGAACGCCGACGCACGATTCGGGCAGCATCGGCACGAGACCGGCGTCCGCCCCGGCAAGCAGTTTTTTCATTTCGGCCGAATCCAGATATCCATGGAAATGGATTCTGTCGCAATTCCCGGCGGTCTTGCGAAGCAAGGCCTCTTTCGGCCCGCCGCCCGCAATATCGAAAGTGGCCCGCGGCGTCGCCTTTACGGCGACGATCGCCGTTTCTAAATCGTAGGACGCGCCCATGGAGCCTATGTATGCGAGCCTGAACATTCCGTCGCGCCTTGCTTCGCGGCGCGGCGGTCTGGCGTCGATTTCTATCCCATGGTAGAAAAGTCTCGCCGGAGCGGACGCGCCGTAGGATTTCGCAAGATCGATGTAGCGCGAAGCGACCGCAGAAACCGCGTCGGCCGAATTGTATATCTTCCCGGCTGCGCGCCGGAGCGGCGCAAGCAGCGGGCGCGGGACGATTCTTTCGAACGTTTCCGGCCAGGCGTCCATCACATCGACTATGGCGACGGCTCCGTTGGCATGCGCGAAGCGCAACACTTCGCCGCAAAGGCCGAGCGGCGGCATGGATGCGACCGCGACGTCCGGTTTCCGTGTTTCCGCCTGCGCGAGCGAGCGCCATTTTCTTGCGAGCGCCATATGGCTTGCGACTCTGGCGAGGCATATGTTCGATTTGTACGGCGGCGTTGGCACGAAGCGCAGGCCGATTCGCGGTTCGGGATTGGCGTGGAGGATTTTCCGTTTCGCCTTCAGCGCGTGGGAAAAGTCAGACGTCCAGTACGTGACATTGTGCCCGGCGCGGGCGAACGCGCGCGCCATCAGCCAGTAGCGCTGCGGGCGGTAGCCCTCGAGCGGAAGATTGTCGAAGGGATTCGCTATCCAGACATTCATCCGTGGTCGCCGCAAAGCCTGCGGCCCGTGCAACGGGCCGGGGACCGTCAGTTTTTATATACTACTTTTCCGCTCCCTTTGCGGATCACGCCGATGACATGGTAGGGATAGTGCATGGCGCGGAGGATGTTCGTCGCCTTGACGAGCTGGTTTTTCGGCAGGATCACCACGTAGCCGATGCCCATGTTGAATACACGGTACATCTCGTCTCTGTCGATCTTGCCCTGGTTCATTATGAAGTTGAAGATCGTCGGCGGCTGCCATGTGGAACGGTCGATTTCCGCGTTGACCGCCTTCGGCAGAACGCGCGGAATGTTGTCGACGAAGCCGCCGCCGGTGATGTGGGCCATGCCGTTGATCTTGACCTTCGCGGCAAGCATGTTGGACACGGGCCGCAGGAAGCTCTTGTGGACAGCGAGAAGGGCGTCTCCGAACGTCTGGTTCGTGCCGGGCAGCTTGTCGAGGCAGGAGTACTGGCACATGTCGAAGATGACGCGCCTCGCGAGGGAAAAACCGTTCGTCTGCAGTCCGCCGGACGGCAGGCCGAGTATTACGTCTCCCGCCCTTATCGACTTTCCGGTTATGAGCGAATCTCTCTTCACGCAGCCCACGATGGTTCCGACCAGATCGTATTCGCCGGCGGGATAAAGGCCGGGCATTTCGGCGGTTTCCCCGCCGAGAAGCGCCATGTGGTTCTCTCGGCACGCCTTGCACAGACCGGCGACGACGCTCTTGAATTGCGAGGGCGAGACTTTGGCGGTTCCCACGTAGTCCATGAAGAATAGCGGCTTGGCGCCCTGCACGAGTATGTCGTTCACGCAGTGGTTGACGATGTCCTGCCCGACGGTGTCGTGCCGGTTCATCATCGCGGCCACCTTGAGCTTGGTGCCGACGCCGTCCGTGGACGCCACGAGAATCATGCCCTTGCCCTGGGGAATCTTGTGCAAACCGCCGAAGGCGCCTATTCCGCCTATGACGTTCGCCGTCTTGGTGGACGCCACCATCTCTTTGATGGAGCCAACCGCTTCCATCTTGACGTCGATATCGACGCCGGCTCTTGCATACGCAGATTTGCTTTCTTTGGCCATTTCGCTTCTTCCCCGGATTGTTTTGGGCGGGCCGCCGCGTGGGGCGGCGGCCCGCATCGCCCTTGCGGACGTCTTAGAGTTTGTTGTCGGAACCCAAGACCTTGACGATCTTGTGGATGTACATCTTCTTCATGTTGTCGCGCGCCGGCGAGAGATACTGACGCGGATCGAAGTGGTCGGGATGTTCCGCGAAGTGCTTGCGGATCGCCGCCGTCATCGCCAGACGCGAATCGCTGTCGATGTTGATCTTGCACACCGCGCTCTTAGCCGCCTTGCGGAGCTGCTCCTCCGGAATGCCGACCGCGTCGGGAAGCTTGCCGCCGTACTTGTTTATCGTATCGACTTCTTCCTGCGGG